>NZ_NMPP01000006.1:0-98446 GCF_009192885.1 Xanthomonas sp. LMG 12462
CAGCAGTGCCTGCGTGGCGGCATTGCCTTGCAGCGGGAGACGCTCGAACGGCAGCGCGGGGGATGCCAGTGCGGCCTGCAACAGGCAAACATAGGCCTGCGCCATGCGCTGCACGGTGACCGCGTCGAACAGTGCGGTCTGGAAGCTCCAGTACATGCGCAGCCGCCCCTCGACCTCGATCGCGGTGACATCGAAATCGAAGCGAATGCTGTCAACGCCAAGCTCGATCTGCTCCACGTCCAGCCCAGGCAAGGACAGATCGCCGGTCTCCTGGGTCTGCAGTACGAACTTGATCTGGCATACCGGGTTGTAGGCCAGCGTGCGTTCCGGTCTGAGATCGTCGACGACCAGGTCGAAGGGCAGGTCCTGGTGCGCGAACGCGGCCAGGGCGCGTTCGCGCACCTGCGCAAGCAATTCAGCGAATCCAGTGCCGGCAGAAAGCTCTGTCCGCAGGGCGACCGTATTGACGAAAAACCCGATCAGCGGCTCGACTTCCTGCAGCGTGCGTCCAGAGACCGGCGTACCGACCACGATGTCGCGCTCGCCGCTCCACCGCGACAGCAGCGCCGCGAGCGCCGCCTGCAACACCATGAAGACGGTGGCGTCATGGGCAGCGGCGAATGCCTTGCATGCCTGCAACAACGGCGATGGCAGCCAGCACTCGACCGCCTCGGCCACGAAGTCCTGCTGCAGCGGTCGCGGCCGATCCAGCGGCAACGCATGCACCGGCGGCACACCCTGCAGACGTTCGCGCCAATGCGCACGCAAGCCCGCAGCGGCATCGGTGCCCAACCAGTTCTGCTGCCAGACCGCGTAATCGGCATATTGCACGGGCAATGGCGGCAAGGGATCGGCAGCACCGCTGCGGAACGCGCGATACAACGCACCGAACTCCCGCACCACTACGCCCATCGATTCGCCGTCGCTGGCGATGTGGTGCAGTGTCAACAGCAACAGATGTTCTTCCACCGCTAGGTCGACCAGCGCGCCACGCAGCATGATGTCGGCGGAGAGGTCGAACGCGGCGGACGCCTCGTCTCGCAGGAGTTGGGCGACGTGCATGTCCAGTTCGGAACGCGCGATCGCGGCCAGATCGAGTC
Organism: Xanthomonas sp. LMG 12462; assembly: GCF_009192885.1. Lineage (NCBI taxonomy): Bacteria > Pseudomonadati > Pseudomonadota > Gammaproteobacteria > Lysobacterales > Lysobacteraceae > Xanthomonas > Xanthomonas sp. LMG 12462. The sequence goes on from NZ_NMPP01000006.1 coordinate 1,101, forward strand.
TGGCCAACGGCACGGGTGATGGCGGCAACACCCGCTGCACCGGCTCGCCGTGTTCGACGGCGTACACCGTGCGCAACACCGCATGCCTTGCCACCAACGCATCCAACGTCGCCTGCAGCGCAGCGAGATCCAGGACCCCGCGCAGGCGCAATGCGCAGGGCACGTTGTATTGGGTGCTGCCACCTTCCAACTGGTCGGCGAACCAGATCCGCCGCTGCGCGAACGACAGCGGTGCGCAGACGCGGCCGGGCTCGGCAGCGATGGGCTGCATCGGCTCCACGACCGCAGTGTCCAGATGCTGCGCCAGGCGGCGCACGCTGGGGTGCTCGAACAGCGCCCTCACCGGCACCCGCCGCCCCAACGCCTGGCCGATCTGGCCAGCGAGACGCATCGCCAGCAGCGAATGCCCACCGAGCGCAAAGAAGTCCTGCTCCACATCGATGGACGATCGGCGCAGTGCCTGTTGCCAGATGCCGGCCACCAGCCGCTCGGTCGCGGAAGCCGGTTCTGCCAGGCCATCCGCGGCCTGCGGTTCCGGCAGCCGGCGCCGATCGATCTTGCCGTTGGCGGTGAGCGGCAACGCATCCAGTTGCACGAAGGCTGCTGGAATCATGTAGTCCGGCAGATGCTCGGCCATGTGGGCGCGCAGTTCGGCGGGGGACGCCGCCGCATCGTCGGCGGCCACCCAGTAGGCCAGCAGGCGCTTGTCCTCCGCGCCACCGGACGCGATGACGACCGATGCGCGCACCGACGGATGTGCCGCCAGACAGGATTGCACACCCGCCAGCTCGATGCGGAATCCGCGCAGCTTGACCTGGCCATCCCTGCGCCCGACGAATTCGAGCATCCCGTCTGCACGCCAGCGCGCCAGATCGCCGCTGCGGTACATACGTCCGCTGTCGGCGGCGAACGGATCGAGCAGAAAGCGTTCGGCGGTCAGGTCCGGCAGATTGACGTAGCCTGCGGCGACACCGTCGCCACCGATGTACAGCTCGCCGATGGCCCCGACGGGGACGGGTTGCTGCGCCGCATCCAGCACATAGAGACGGGTATTGCGGATCGGGCGTCCGATTGGGATCGACTGCCCCGGGACAACCGAAGGTATCGCATAGGTCGCGGCAAAGGTGGTCGTCTCGGTCGGGCCGTAGCCATTCAACAACTGCGCGGGCCGGTGCCGCTGCAGGAAGCGAGCGACGATGGCCGCATCGAGCACGTCGCCGCCGATCAGCAAACAACGCAGCGCGCCCAAGGCCTGTCCGATCGCATCGGCATACTGGTTGAACAAGCCGACGCTGAGCCACAGCACCGTGACCGCTTCGCGCTGCAGGAACGCGCCGAAACGCGCAGGCTCCAGCACCGTGTCCCGGTCCGCGATCGCCACGCGACCGCCGTTGAGCAAGGCTGCCCACACTTCCATGGTGCTGGCATCGAACGCCGGATTGGCGGCGAAGGCGATGCAGTCACCAGGGCCGAACTCGGTGTAATCGCCTTCCACCACCAGGCGTCGAATGCCGCGATGGGTGATGGCCACGCCTTTCGGCTGCCCGCTGGACCCGGAGGTGTACATCACGTAGGCGACCGCATCGAGTCCTGCTGCGGACGACGCCCAGGTCGGAACCGGTGCGGCAGCACCCAGCAGCACGTCGATGGCCACGCCCTGCACCGGCATGTCCTGGTCCGTCGACCGCAGCAGCAGACAGGCCGCACTGTCCTCGAGCATGAACGCACGCCGCCGCGGCGGCGCATCCAGATCCAGCGGCACATAGGCACCGCCGCATCGCAGCGTCGCCAGTTGCGCGGCCAACAGCCACGCCGATCGCGGCAGCGCGAGCGCGACCCGACCGCCCGCGCGCAATCCCTGGCCCTGCAGCCGCTGCGCCAATGTGGCAGCGTGTGCGTCGAGTTGGGCGTAGGTCCAACGAAGCTCGCCATCGACCACGGCGATCGCGTCGGGCGCGCGTGCGACCTGCTGCGCGAAACGCTGCTCCAGGCGCAGGGCATCGGCATAGGCGCGCGGACGCCCCGCCCAGTCCTGGAGCAGACGCTGACGCTGCGCCTGCTGCATCAGCGGCAGGGTCTGCACTGCGGCGTGATCGTCCCGCAGCATTGCATCCAGCAGGCACCGCCACGCCGTCAGCCAGCCCTCCACCGTCTGCCGCTCGTACAGGGCCTCGGCGTACTCGATCAGGCCGGAAAGGCCGTCGGCGGATTCGCCGACGACCAGGCTGACATCGAATTTCGCGTCGCCGGCCGCCGCAACAGGCAGCGCCGTGGCCCGCACGCCGGCAAGCTCCAGATCGGCCACATCGCCGTCCTGCCAGGCCACGAACACCTGGAACAACGGACTGTGGGCGAGGCTGCGCACTGGCGCTGCCACCTCCACCACGCGTTCGAGCGGCAGCCGTTGCCGCTGCTGCGCGTCCAGCAGCTGTGCACGCACCTGGGCGAGCCATCCGGCGACGTCCAGGTCGCGACGCATGTCCAGGCGCAGCGGTAGCGAATTGACGAACAGCCCGATCATGCCGGCAACCGCGTCGGCATCGCGATTGGCCGTGGCCGTGCCCAGCACGATCTCCTGCTGCCCGCTCATCCGCGCCAGAACTGCCGCCCAACTGGCGAGGACCGTGGTGAACAGGGTGACCCCGTGGCGACGGCTGAAGGCCTGCAGCGCCTGTGTCTGTGCGGCGTCGAATGCGACCGGCAACGTGCCTGCGGTCCCGCCGGCCTGGGCCGGCCGCGGACGATCCGCTGGAAACGTGGACAACAACGGCGCGCCGTCCAGCCTCTCGGCCCATGCCCGTTCCTGGAACGTCGCCTCAGGACTGCTCAGCCAGTCCCGCTCCCAGACGGCATAGTCCACGTAGCGCAAGGCGAGCGCCGGCAGCGATGCGTCGCGGCCGTCCCGGTGCGCGGCATACAGCGCACCCAGTTCGTCCATCAGCACACGCATCGACCAGCCATCGAACACGATGTGGTGCACGGCGATATGCAGCAGATGGGTGCCATGATCCTCCCGCAACAGCGCGATCCGCAGCAGCGGCCCGTGTTGCAGGTCGAAGCTCCGCTCCAGCACGCGCTCGGCCTCGGTGCGCTGGTGCGCGGTCGCGCCGTCGTGGACATGCCATTCGAACGCGCTGTCGGCCTCTGCATCCGTCACCTGACGCGGCCGACCGTCCTTTTCCGGGAACCGGCTACGCAGCACCGAATGCCGCGCCACGACCGCAACGAAGGCGGACCGCAAGGCGGCGACATCGAGCGTCCCCTGCAGTTGCAGGGCGGCATGCATGTGATAGGCACGGGACGCCGGTTCCAACTGCGCCAGGAACCACAGCCGCTCCTGCGCCGGCGACAGCGGCGCATCGTCGTCGACGGCTGCCCGCGCAATGGCGGGCAGCACGGCGGCGGCGGACGAGGAACGCTCGAGATGCGCAGCCAGGCGCCGCACGCTGGGATGTTCGAAAACCGCGCGCGCCGGGACGGGATGGCCCAGGGCCCGGCTCGCCTCCGCCGCCAGGCGCGCGGCCAGCAACGAATGACCGCCCAATGCGAAGAAATCTTCCTCGACGCCCACCCGGTCCAGCCCGAGCAGGCGCTCCCAGAGCGCCAGCAGGGTCCGCTCGATGGCCGTCTGCGGTGCTACCGGCGACGCCACTTCCGACACCAGCGCGGGCGGCAATGCACGCAGATCGATCTTGCCGTTGGCGGTCAACGGAAACCGCGCCATCGGCACGATCATCGGGATCATGTAGTGCGGCAACTGCTGCGCCAGTGCATCGCGCACGCGCTCCACGACTGCTACAGGCGCGAGGTGGACGTCTGCCGCGACCAGATAGGCCGCCAAGCGCGTCCCGGCAGGATGCTCTACCGCCAGTACCACCGACTCGCGCACCCAGGCAAGCGCGTCCAGCCGCGCCCGGACCTCGCCCAACTCGATGCGATAGCCGCGAATCTTGACCTGCTCGTCGGCGCGGCCAAGGAACTGCAGTTGCCCGTCCTGTGCCCAGCGCACCCGATCGCCGGTGCGGTACCAACGCCCCGGCTCGGCGGCCAGCGAGACGAAGCGCTGCGCCGTCAACACATCGTCGCCAGCGTAGCCAAGCGCCAGCGCGGCGCCGCCCAGGTACAGTTCGCCGGAAACGCCGCGCGGCACACGCTGACCGTTGCCATCCAGCACCAGGCAGCGCACATGCGGCAACGGCCGACCGATGGGCGCCACCGGCACGATCGCAGCAGACGCCGACAACTCGGCCACCGTCGCCGTGACAGTGGCCTCGGTCGGCCCATAGCCATTGAGCAGGCGCAAGGTCGCAGGCATCGCCTCGCACCAGCGCAGGATGCTGGCGGGGCGCACCGCTTCGCCACCCACCACGCACAGGCGAACATGGCGGCTGGCGATTGCCACCGCGTCCTCTGTCAACGTATCGGCCAACAGATGCCAGAACGCGGTCGGCAGATTGAGCACGCTCAGCGCATGCAGGTCCACGAAGCGCCAGAACGCATCGGCCGATTCGGCACTGGCATCGTCGCGGATCACCAGGCAGGCGCCATGGCAAAGCGCCATCAGGCATTCTTCGACGAAGACATCGAAGTTGAACGCAGAGAACTGCAATAACCGGTCCTCATGCGCGATCGCATAGACCTGCTGCAACCCGGCCAGATAGGCCGACAACGCGCCATGCCCGACCTTCACCCCCTTCGGGAAACCGGTGGACCCGGAGGTGAAGATCAGATAGGCAGGATCGTCGGCCCGGACGTGCACCGCCGGTGCCTCGGCGTCCTGCGCCGCCAGAGCCGCCAGGCCCGCCGTATCGTCCACCACCATCACGTGAGTGCCGGCCAGCGCAGGCTGGTCACGCAGATGATCCAGGGTCACCACCGCGTGCAGGGCGGAGGCCTGCACGATCTGCTGCAGGCGGGCCGCCGGCAGCCCCGGGTCCAACGGCACATACGCCGCCCCGGTCTTGAGCGTCGCCAGGACCGCCCACGGCAGCCGCCAGCTGCGTGGCAGGTACAGGCCGATCCGCTTCCCCTGCCCGGCACCCGCACTGCGCAGCCAGTGCGCCAATCGGTTGGACTCGCGCTCCAGTTCCTGGTAGCACACGGTCCGCGCGTCGTCGACGATCGCCACGGCGGTGGGATGCGCGCGTGCGACGTCCTCCACCCGCACGAAGACCGGCGCAGCACCGGCCACGTGGACGCCTTGCCCTTCCAGTTCGCGCAGGGCACCGCGTTCGCTGTCGGCCAGCATCTCCAGTCCGTGCACGGGCGCTTGCGGTTGCGCCAGGGCGGCGGCAAGCAACTGGTGGAACGACTCGGCGAAGCGTGCGACGGTAGCCGCGTCGAACAGTTCCGGCCGGTAGTGCCAGCGCACCCGCAGCGCGTCATCGCGCCGCTCCGCGGCGATATCCAGGTCGAAGTTGAGCGGCAATGGCTGCCGTTCGTCTTCGATCGCGGTCACGTCGAGGTCCGGCAAAGCGAACGCCGGCAACGGTGCGTTATCCAGCGAGAACAGGATCTGGCACAGGGGCATCGCCCCGGGCGTGCGCTCCGGTGCCGCTGCCTGCACCACATCGTCGAAGGGCAGATTGCGATGCGCCAGCGCCGCGAACGTCGCGATCCTGCAGCGATTCAGCAGCTGCTCGAAGGTCGGCATGCCGGACAGATCGGTACGCAGCGGAAGCGTGTTGACGAACAGGCCGATCATCGACTCGGTGGCCGGATGCTCCCGGCAATCCACCGGCGTCGCCACCAGCACATCCTGCTCGTCGCTCCAGCGACCGATGGTCAATGCCAGGAGCGCATGCAACGCCATGAACAAGGTGGTCTCGCAGCGAGCGGCAAAGGCCTCCAACCGTTGCACGGTCGCCGCGTCGATCAGCGTATGGAAGTGTGCGCCCAGGCCGGCATAGCGCAGCGGCCGTGGCCGATCCAGCGGCAGGCGATGCAGCGATGGCGCTCGCTGCAACGCCTCACGCCAGAACGCCAGCGACTGCGTGCGTTCGGCAACCGCCACGTCCTGCCGCTCCCAGGCCGCGTAGTCCGCATACTGCAACGGCAACGCGGGCAATGCCGTCGGGCATCCGCGCACCGCATCGCGATAGGCAGCGTTCAGATCGGCAACCAGCGTGCGCATCGATCCGCCATCGGCGGCGATATGGTGCAGGGTCAGCAACAGCACATGGTCGTCGGGCGCCACTTCGAGCAGGCTGGCGCGCAGTTTCAGCGGTTCGGCGAGATCGAACGGGACCGCCGCCTCCGCACGCCAATGCGCAAAGATCAGATCCGCCTGGCCGGGGCCACCGGCATCGATCACGGGCAGCGTTGGCAGCAGCACCGGGACAGCATGCTGGACCACGTGGCCATGCCTTTCGCGGATACTGGATCGCAACACATCGTGGCGGTCGACCACCGCCTGCAGCGCCGCCTGCAGCGCCGGCAGGTGCAAGGCGCCACGCAGACGCAGGCCGACCGGGATGTTGTACTGCGCATTCGCGCCTTCGACGCGATCGTCCAGCCACAAGCGCTGTTGCAGGAGCGACAGCGGCAGCAGATCGCGTGCCTGTGCGCGGACCATGGCGCGCTGCGTTTCCGCCAGTGGCGCCACATGCTGCGCCTGGGCGCGAATCGAGCGGTGCTCGAACACGAACCGCAGCGTGACATCCCGGGCAAAGTAGGCCGACAGCTCAGCCGCCAGCCGCGACGCCAACAACGAATGTCCTCCCGCCGCGAAGAAGTCGGTGTCGATGCCAACCTGATCCGCACCCAGCAGTGCGCACCAGATACGCAGCACCTGGCGTTCGGCATCGGTCTGCGGCTGCGCGTCCGCGCTGCCTTCCTGATCGGGTGACGGCAATGCGCGCCGGTCGATCTTGCCGTTGGCGTTGAGCGGCATCCGCTGCATCAGCACCCATTGCGCCGGCACCATGTAGTCGGGCAATCGTCGCTGCAATCGCCGGCGCAGTTCGGCAAACAGGGCGTGCCGCGCATCTACACCGGTGGGAGGAGCGACGACGCACACGTACGCGATCACCCGGCGCTGCATGCCCTCTCCCGCTGCGCCCACTGCGGCGGACAGTACTTCCGGCATGGCATGCAGGGCGGCCTCGATCTCGCCCGGCTCGATGCGGAACCCGCGCACCTTGAGCTGGTCGTCCAGACGCCCGAGAAACTCCAGCTGACCGTCCGCCCGCCAGCGCGCGCGGTCACCAGTGCGGTACCAACGCCGCCCGGCCAGGACGCCCTGCCCAACGACGAAGCGCTGTGCGGTGGCGTCGGGCTGACCGACATAGCCGCGCGCCAGGCCGACGCCGGAGATCCAAAGCTCACCGGCCGCACCGATCGGCGCGACGCCACCATGGCGGTCCACGATCCGCAGTTCGGTGTTGGGCAAGGGCGAGCCGATACTGACCTGATCGGACGGACCCAGGAGGGCCTGGCTGACCGCGACCGTGGCCTCGGTCGGGCCATAGGCGTTGAACAGGCGGCACTTCGCCGCCCACGTGCTTGCCAGCGTCGGATCGCAGGCTTCGCCGCCGACGATCAGCGAGCGCAACCGGTAGTGCCGCGACGCATCCACATGCGCCAGCGCCGCCGGCGGAATCAATGCATGGCTGATGGCATGCTGCTGCAGGTAGTCGGAAAGCTGCTCACCGGAGCCACGCACCGTTTCCGGGCACAGATAGAGCGTCGCACCGGCAACCAAGGTCCTGGCCCAGTCCCAGGTCGCCGCGTCGAACCCGATCGAAGAGAACTGCAGCACCCGATCGTTCGCGTCCAGCGCATACGTGTCCTGCAGGGTCAGCGCCAGATTGGCCAGTCCCGCATGCGTGAGCATCACGCCCTTGGGCGTTCCGCTGGAGCCCGAGGTATAGATGATGTAGGCCAGGTGCCCGGCCTCCAGCCCCAGGATGCGCGGATCGGTGTCGGCGGCGGCGTCAGATGCCGACGGCGTCTGCATCGCCTCTTCCAGGACCAGGACAGCTTCCATGCCCACCAGTCCGGCCAAGCGCCCCTCGGTCGATGCCGACACCAGGACCAGCAACGGCTCTGCATCGGAGAGCATCGCCGCGATCCGTGCATCGGGCTGCACCGGATCGATGGGCAGGTAGGCACTGCCCGCCTTCAGCACGGCCAGTATGCCGACCAGCAATTCCCGCCGCCGCTCCGTGCACACCGCGACGGGCCGATCCGGCGCCGCGCCGCGCGCGATCAACCGGTGCGCCAATCGGTTTGCCTGACGATTCAGCTCGGCATAGGAGAGGCTTCCCTGCTCGTCAACGACGGCGATCGCATCAGGTTGGTTACGCGCATGCGCTTCGAACACACGATGCACCAGGACCTCGGCGACCTCCTTGCGGGGGCCACAGGCAAGCCCGGACGCCACCTGCGCTTCCTGCGGCGGCAACGCCGACAGATCGCCCATACGCAGCTCCGGCGCCTGCAGCAGGCGGCTCAGCGCATGCTGGAAGCGGGCTGCGAACCGCTGCGACTCGGCTGGCTCCAGATAGGCCAGGTTGTAGTCGAAATGAAACTCGACCGGCTGCGTCTGTCCGTATTCCCAGACGGTCAACGCCAGCGGCGTCTGACTGAAACCATGGCTCAGGTAGTGGATCGAGGCGGCGTGGCCGCCGATCTCGAAACGGCTATCGAGCTTGAGGTAGTTGAAACTGACATCGAAGACCGTGGCATCGCTTCCGGAAATGCCGAGATCCCGGCACAGATGTCCGACTGGATAGCGCTGATGCCGGTAGTCGGCGCGTTGCCGTTCCGACAGCGCGCGTACCAGCTCGCCGAATGCCATGTGCGGTGCCAGCTCGACGGCCAACGGCATCATGCCGGTATAGACGCCGATGGCCTGCTTCTGGACCTGGCCCCTGCGATTGTGGACCGGCAATCCGATCAGGAAACGGTCGCGATCGCCCTGTGCCCCGGCGCAAAGCGCAAAGACGCCCAGCAACACCTGCGGCACACCAACGCGGTAACGCTCGGCCAAGGCCTGCACCGCGGCATACTCGGATGCCGGCATGGACACCGTCTCGCGTCCACTGGGAATTGCCGTCCCGGACCGATAGCGCGGGCGATGATAGGCCTGCAGCAGAGGCTCGGGCGCCGTTGCCACGCGTGACTTCCAGTGGCGTGCGTCGTCCTGGTAGCGGGGGCTGTCCACATAGCCGACATCGTCGGCCGCCACCGAGTGCAAGCCGGGCGGTCGCTCCGTGACGTCTCCTCGGCAATGGCATCCCAGCTTTCTGGCCAGGTTGGCGAAGCCCCAGCCATCGATGATCAGGTGGTGTGCGATCACGCAGTACCAGGTTTCCTCGGCGGACAAGCGCAGGATCCAGGCCCTGTACAATTCCTGCTCGTACAGCACGAAGGCTTCGCGAAAGCGATCGTCGAGCCATGCCAACGCGGCTGCAGCAGGGTCCAGCGCGTCGGAGAAATCCTTTTCCTCCAGCCGAGTCGTCCGCACCGACGCGACGTACTGCACGATGCCCTCGCGGGTGGCACGGATGCGCAAGCCGAAGGCGTCGTCGCCTTCCACCAGACGCGCATGCGCCTGACGCAGCACCTGCGCGTCCATCGCGCCCATCCGGATATAGCCGCCGATGTTGTAGATCGGATCGTCGGGGTAGCGCTGCTGATCGAAGTAGATGTCCGACTGCGCCAGCGTCAGCGGAAATTCAAGGGTCGCTGCGTCCATTCCGCTCTCCGTACCCTATTGCGCCAGCGCTTCGGGAAGCGCCCGTTCGCCCAGCGGCGCGGCATGCGCCTCGCTCACGATCAGGCCATCGCGCATCACGATCAGCCGATCGGCCTGGCCGAAATAGCGATCGTCGTGGGAAATGGCCAGCACCGTCTTGCCCCGCGCCTTCAGCTCGGGAAGGATCCGTTTGTAGAAGACCTCCTTGAATTCCGGATCCTGGTCGGCCGCCCATTCGTCGAACACGTACATTTCCGCGTCCTCCAGCATCGCCACCACCAAGGCGAGTCGGCGCTTCTGTCCATCGGACAGGGCCAGGGTCGAAAAGCGCCCCTGCGCGAACGACACCTTGCGGTCAAGGGCGAACTCGCGCAGATAGTCCTCGACCATCGGCGCCACGACCTGCGGATCGACGCCAAGCGGACGATCGAACAGGTAATAGTCGGAATAGATCGCGGCGATCCCCCGGCGGTAACCGGAAATGTTGGCGGCATCGACGGGCTCGGCATCGAAGCTGATCTGCCCTTCTGCCGGCAGATAATGCAGCGTCGCCAGCTTGCTGAGCGTGGATTTCCCGGATCCATTGCCGCCCACGATTAAGGTGATCTCCCCGCGCCTGAGCTCGAAGCTGAGTGGCCCGACATGGAAGCCGCGCTCGTCGGCCCGGTCGGGATAGCGGTACACCACCCGGTCGAAACGCAGCGTCGACCAGTCGCGCTTCACCGGCGCGGTGTGGTCGACCTGCTCTTCAGGAATGCGTTCGAACAGCTCGTTGAACTTCTTCAGTGCGATCTTCGCCGTGGTGAACTGCGGCACGAAGTTCAGGAGCGCACCGATCGGCCCGGCGACGTAGAGAAGGGCCATGATCACGCCGCTCAGTTCCTGACTGGTGATCGCATGGTGGTTGACGAAGACGAAACTGACCGAGCCGATCACGAAGAACACGATGAGGCCGCCGTAGTTGATGGCGACGCTCATGATCGAGTGCCCGGTCTTTGCGGTCTCGCGCACCAGCGTTTCGTTCGCGGCCAGGACATGCGCGAAGTAATCCTCGCGCTTGTCGCGGTGCAGCTTGAGCTCCTTGGCGCCATGCACCAGGCCACGAATCGATTCGTGCAGGCCATCCAGGTGACGCCGGGCACGGACCAGGTAGCGCCGACCGATCACCATCGGCAGCTGATAGGTGAGCATGCCGAAAAAGATGCAGCCCAGTACGAACCAGAACACGCTGGAATTGAGATAGAGCAGGAACCCCAGCATCCCGACCAAGGTCACGACATTGGTCAGGACTTCCGGCAACAGCCTGGCGCCGGCGATGATCACGGGAACATCGGAGGTGATCGAGGCGATGAGCCTCGGCATGCCGATGCGTTCGAGCGCGGCAATGGGCGCATTGGCGATGCGCCGGTACATCCGGGTGCGCAGATCCGTGGTCACATCCATCGAGATCCGGGTCAGGATCACCTGCGAGCCGGTCCGCGCCACCAGGATGACCGCGCAGAGCGCGACGAAGGCCAGCGCGTGCCGGTAGTTGGAGATCTGCCAGGAAAACAGGACGCCGATGTCGGGATTGACCTTCGCCAGTTTGTCCTTGGCCGGATCGATCGCATCCAGCACCAGCGGAATGATCAGCGAATAGCAGATCCCGGCGATGGCGCCAAGCACGATCGACAGGAAGACCCTGTTCGGTGCACGCCGTGCGAATGCGCCGAGCAGATTCATCGCGACACCGCTCCCGCCGCAGCGTTCGCCGGAACCAGCTGCAACCGGGTGGTCGCCTGTCCGGACTGCGGCCAGCGCGACAGCTGCCCGTCGCGGAAGTGTTCGACCATGTCGTCGTAGTGCGTGCTGGCCACATTCCCCGACTGACCGGTGGAATTCATGTACAAGTGGACATCCGGCGCCTTGCCCATGCCGATCACCTGGCGGAAGCCAGGCCCGAAGTCCTGGATGAACCGCCCCGACTTGTCGTAGCTGTAGGACGCGACATTGACCGTGTCGGGCGAACCGCCGTTGCCGATCCTGCGCTCAAACACGCTGCGGACCACGTTGATGCCGCTGAACGGAGTGTGCCGGTACACCGTGGCGTGCAGATCGCCCCACTTCCACCCATGCATGTCGGTATCGCCCGCCATCTTGCGTAGATCCCACAGTGCGTCGTTCAGCGATGCATCGATCACGTCGTCGCAACGCTGGGCCGGCATCTCGGTATCTCCGCACCAGCTGTGCGGACCGTCCACCAGCAGCCGACCGAGCGCATCCAGGTCCAGGTTGTCGGCGATGCTCTTGACGTAGCGCCCCTGGGTCTCTTGGTTGAAGTCGGTACGCAACTCGTCTGCCATCAGTTCGCGGCGGAGCGTGCGCACCCAGGCATTGAAGATCGAGGCGGCCTGGCTGGATCGCGCCATGTCGCCGTTCCAGCCGCGCAGAAAGACGAAGGCGTCGCGTTGCTGCTGATTGCTGGGATGGTGACGCAGCAGCCGCGCGAGCAGGCGCCGCGCGGGCTCGCTGACGGTGTCGTTCTGGATGCTGCCCATCGCCTCGGCGGTGACCGGCGTCCCGTGCGCGATCAATGCCTTGAGCCGCTGCTCGATCCGCCGAGCGCGATCCGGCTGCGCCCAGTCATCGCCGATGTAATGGGGATAATCTTCGCCGAAGAACCTCTCGTTGGCCGACACGAGATAGCCGTCGGTCGGGTTGTAGCGGCTTGGCAACTGCTCGGGCGACAGATGGCCGATCCACTCCCGGGTGGTGTTCCATCCAGGCGCCGGCAGATCGCCGCGGCCGCTGCGCCGCACCGGGACACGCCCCGCCGCGACGTGCCCGATGTTTCCATCACGGTCGATGTAGAGCAGGTTCAGGGCCGGCGCGACGAGCGCGCCCGCCGCATCGCGAAACGATGCCCAATCGTGCGCATAGTTGAGCTTGTAGAAGCTTTCGTAGGACGTGTCGTCCTTGTCCAAGGCAGTCCAGCGCAAGGCCACCGGCTGGTCGAATACCTTGAACAGGTCGCTCACGACCGGCCCATGCCGCGTGCGACGCACATGAATGCGCAGCGGACGCAACGGCGATCGCAGGAACGCCGGAAAATCCTGGCGCACCTGGATCGATTCCACCGAGGTGTCGAATCGCTCCCAGCCGTGCTCGGTGAGGTAGCGCCCCGTGTCGTCGGGATCGACCTGTTCCAGATACAGATCCTGCGCATCCGCCATGAAGTTGGTGCCACCCCAGGCGATGTGCTGGTTACGCCCGAAGATCACCAGCGGCAGCCCGACCAGGGTCGCGCCGCGTGCATCGATCCTGTCGCCCTTGATCTGCGCCATGTACCAAAGCGATGGCATCTGCAGGCCCAGATGCGGGTCATTGGCCAGCATTGGATTGCCGTCGGCCGTCAGACGCCCGGACACGACCCACGCATTGCTGCCGACATATCGCCCGCCCAGGCCCAATCGGCGCTGCAGATCGTCCTGGAACCTGAGGAAGTGCAACAGGGGGGCCGGCGCCGTGGCCTTGCCGAGATCTTCGCCTGCTGCCGCGCCGGCAGGATACAGGGCCGCGTACTTGTGCGGCTCCAGGATCTGCCGCGCCAGCATCCGCTCGATTTCCTCGCGATAGTTGCCGCCGAGGTTGAGCGCAAAGACCTTGATCCAGGACAACGAGTCGTAGACCGTCCACGGTTGCGGCTTGATCTGCAACAGGGCAAATTCCGGCGGCAGCGACGGATCGCGCTGCAGCCATGCATTGATGCCATCGGCATACGCCTGCAGCGAATCCTGCGCCTCCGGACTCAGTGCATTCCAGGCGTCGTGTGCGGAACGCTCCAGGCCCAGGGTACGGAACCAGATGTCCTGTTCCACGATTTGCTTGCCGAAGATCTCGCTCAAACGGCCATACGCGATGCGGCGCTGCAACTCCAGTTGCCACATGCGGTCTTGGGCGTGGGCATAGCCGAGCGCGAAGAATGCGTCGTGATCCGTGCGCGCCACGATGATCGGAACGCCATCCTTGTCGCGTCGCACGTCCGCCGGCGCTCGCAGATCCACGACATCGACGCGTCCCTGCAGCGTGGGCAAGCTGCTTCGGACCTGCCGCACTCCCCACCATCCCGCGACAGCCAGCGGCAGAAGCAGAAACACCAAGAACCGCGAAGACAACGGAAACCGTTTGAACATCGTTGCACGCTTCCCTGCACGAGCCATCTACATTCGCCGCAGGAGGACACGGGTGGCGATCTCGGGATGGACACTCTCGCCAGCGACGGATGGCGGCAACACAGAGCCGCGCGAATGCCGAGCCGCCAGCAGCTCTACCAGTCCCGAAATGCGTTATCCGGTTTTCCTCAGCTACATCCCCGGCGCCCGCCCCCCATGGCTGGCCGGTGTCGCTTCAAACATCGTCTTGCAGAATCTTTCCTGGCGCGGGTGCCAAGCACTTAACCAAGCATGAATCTGGCCAACCGATGGTGGCAGATTCAATGAGGCAAGAAAAGCCGGGATCTGTAGACAAAACGACGCGACGTTCACGTGGCACCGTTGTGACAACACGCGATGTAGGCGGCACGACCGTCGACTTCTGCAACGACAAGGACGCACAGGCTGCTGCGAACGCAACGGCGTCGCCGAACGGTGCGGTGAATCGTCATCCCTGAGCAATGCAGGGACGACCGTGAAACGCACTCTTATGAATGCACCGCAGCAACCGCCCGGCGTTCGGGCGGCGCCGCGGCAATGGTCACGATGCTACGGCTTGGCCTGCGCACCGCCCAGCGACTTGCTCAGGAACGCCAGCAGCCGGGTGTAGAACTCGCGACGATGCTCCTCGGTGTAGAAGCCGTGGCCTTCGGTCGGGACATACAGCGTCTCCACCGGTACGCCCGCCTTCTTCAGGGCGGCTTCCATCTTCTTGGAGTGCTGGATGGGCGCGCGCTCGTCCTCGCCACCCGCCGCCAGGAACACGGGCACCTTGATCTTGTCGGCCAGATTGACCGGCGAGATCGCGGCCAGTTCGCTGGTCGACCCCAGCCACTCGCGCAGATAGGTCTGACCCCCATCGCGTTGCTTGATATCGCCTCTTGCGTACATCATCGGCAGGTCGTAGACACCGACATAGCCTGCCGCGCAGCGATACAGCGTCGGCTCCTTGGCCACGCCCATCAACGACGCATAGGCGCCATAGCTGGCACCGTACATGCAGATGCGCTGCGGGTCAGCGATGCCTTGGTCGATCGCCCAGCGCGTGGCGTCAGTGAGGTCGTCCTGCATCTTGCCGCCCCATTGGCCGGCGCCGGCCTGCTGGAACGCGCGCCCGTAGTTGCCGGAACCCCGATAATTGACCTGCAGCACCGCGTAACCCGCGCTTGCCAGGATCTGCGCATCGTCATCGAACATGCCCTTGTCGAACTCGCCGAACGGGCCACCATGCGGCATCACCACCATCGGCACCTTGCCCGATTTGGCCGCCGCCGGCAGTGTCACGAAGCCGTGCAGCGCCAGACCATCTCGCGCCTGCAGCGCAATCGGCCGCACCTCCGCCAGCTTCGGCACCTGCAGTGCGGCACGGCGCGCGAACACGAAATCGGCCTTCTTGGCGACGGTATCGAACAGGTAGAACTCGCCCGGATTGCGACCGGACTGTACGTTGACCAGGTTGAGCCGGCCGTCGCGCGTGCTGGAAGTGACGTAGACCGCCTGTCCCGGGAAGGCTGCTTCGAGCGAACGCTGGGTCTTTGCTTCGGGCGAGGCGTCATCGAAAAACAGGCTACGCGGTTTGTCGCCCAGCACCTCGATCCCGACCGGGACACGGGTGCCATGGCGATACATGATCCGATAGGGATCGGCCAGTGCATCGCGCGCCACCACCTTGCGTTCCCCGCTGCCCACATTCCAGGACTCGATCACGTCGCTCCCCTTGGCCTGCTCGACCCGTAGGTAAGCGACATTTCCATCCTCGGAAAAGCCGATCGGCGTCTCGATGTGAGCGCTGACGTTTTCGTCGTTGATCAGCTTCCAGTCGCCGCCCTGCGCATCGCGATAGAACAGCTTCTTGGCATTGTCGGCATCTGCGCCCAAGGCGAAGCGCACCTTGCCTTGCTCATCGCTGTAGAAATCCGCGCCGCGCACCTTGGGCGAACCGGTCAGCAAGCGCCGGCGGCCGCTATAGACGTCCATGATTTCGGTGCGACTGTAAGGATCCTGGCTGGTGCTGAACGGCTGCGCCTGGATGATGACGTTGCGGTCGTCGCCGGGCAGCGAACCAACGAAATACGCGGCAACCTTCTCCACCTTCTTGGTCTGGATCAGCGTGCCCGGCCCGTTGCCGGTGACGCGCTGGCCCACCAATAGCTCGGCCGCCCCGCCGTCGGCGTTGATCGCAAACAGCTCTCCGGTGCCCCAGGGCCGGTCCCGCTGCCCGATCTTCTGGACCATGTTGAACAGCACGCGCGTGTCGTTGGCCCACACGAAATCGGAGACGTGCGTGTTCTTCTCCATCGAGAAGCTGCCGACGATCTTGTTGTCGGATCGGCGCATGATCGCCAGCGCGGTCCGATCCTCCAGCGGCACCGTCGCCGCATAGTATTCGCCAGTCGGCGACAATTTCAGTGTCTCGACCTGCTCCTTGACCAGATACGGCGCCAGATCCACCTGCGCCCATGCATTCCCCGCTCCCAGCAGACACAACAACGCGACTGCGCGCAGTCCCCTCTTCATTCCCTGTTCCCCTGTTCCTGTTGGCGTGACGTTCGCGTGAAGTCTAATCCAGACGCTTGTCCGATGGCCTACCGGAAGCTGGGTGCCGACCTCCGGCGACGTCGGGGCTGGAAACTGAAAAAGCGCGCTGACCGGAGGCCGCACGCCCGTCATCTGCCGCGGAAACGGCGGCGCGCACCGATCAGGCGCATCGCCGCCGCCCTGCCGTCACCTACTCTCTCGGCGCGCCGGTCGACCCGCGCACCATCAAGCTGAAATCCAGCGTCTGCTGCAGCGGCACGTCCACCCGTTCGATGATGGCAAGCAGCAGGTTGACCGCGCGGACACCGATCTCCCGCATCGGCTGCCTGATAGTCGTCAATGGCGGCGTGAAGTAACTGGACGAGGCCAGGTCGTCGAAGCCGACGATGGACAGGTCGTCCGGCACGCGGATACCCAGGTCCCGGCAGGCCGCCAGGGCACCCAGTGCCATCTGATCGCTGAAGCAGAAGATCGCGGTCGGCGCGGGTGTACGACCCAACAGCGTCATCGCCGCCGCATGGCCGGATTCCACGGAGAAGTCGCCCGGCACGACGGTCAGGTTGCGCAGGCGGCCGCGCGCCTTGGCGCAGGCGCGAACCCCTTCCAGTCGCTGCTGATGCAGGGGATTGTCGGGCGGACCGCCCACCACGGCGATCCGCGCGTGCCCCAGTCCATACAGGTGGTCCATCACGGCGCGCGCGGCGGCCGCATTGTCGATGTGGACGCTGGGAATCCCCAGCGCCGGGTCGAACTCGCAGCCGTTGACCACCGGGGCGGCGCCGCCCTGCTGCTTGACGATCTCACGCGCCGTCGGCGGCAAGCGGTGCCCCAGCACGATCAGGCCGTCCGCCTCGTTGCGTGGGAGCATCTGCGCGTAGCGCTCCTCGCGGTCGGGCTGGTGCTGGGTATCGCCCAGCAGCACGGCGTAGCCGACCGCCTGCGCGGCGTCCTCCGCCCCCTGCAGGATCTGGGCGAAGAAGGGATTGGCGATGTCCGGGACGGTGACCAGGAGCTTGCCGCTGCGCTGGGTCTTGAGCGTCCTGGCCACCGTGTTGGGGACATAGCCCAGCGCGGCGGCGGCCTGCTCGATGCGCGCGCGCGTGGCGGGCAGGACTTTTTCCGGCCGGGAGAGCGCCCGCGACACCGTGCCCGCGGTGACGCCGACGTGCTTTGCGATGTCGTAGATGGTTGTCGCCATGAACTGAACTCTTCTTCTTTTTGCTGTGCAGTGCACAACGGGTCTTGCGGGAGGCCCATGCTAGGATGATTCAATCGATTGCATGAGGGCGAATCACGTTGAAGACGCTCAAGGGTCCAGCGCTGTTCCTGGCACAGTTCATCGCCGACACACCTCCCTTCAATCGCTTGGACACGCTGGCCGAATGGGCCGCGGGCCTGGGCTATTCTGGCCTACAAGTACCGACCAGCGCGCCCCACCTGTTCGATCTGGCCCAGGCCGCGCACAGCCAGGCGTACTGCGACGACCTCGCCGGCATGCTGGCCGGGCATGGCCTGCAGATCACCGAGCTGTCCACCCACCTGCAGGGACAGCTGGTCGCGGTGCACCCCGCCTACGACAGCCTGTTCGACGGCTTCGCACCGCCGGACAAGCGCGGCAACCCCGCCGCCCGCCAGGCCTGGGCGGTGGAGCAGCTGCAGTTGGCCGCCAAGGCCAGCCAGCGCCTGGGACTGACGGCGCATGCCACGTTTTCCGGCGCGCTGGCCTGGCCCTACTTCTATCCCTGGCCGCAACGCCCGCCCGGACTGGTGGAAGAAGCCTTCGCCGAACTCGGCCGGCGCTGGCGTCCGATCCTGGATGCCTTCGACGCCTGCGGCGTGGACCTGTGCTTCGAGATCCACCCGGGCGAGGACCTGCACGACGGCGCCACCTTCGAGCGCTTCCTCGACGTGGTCGACCAGCACCCACGCGCCAATATCCTGTACGACCCCAGCCACCTGCTGCTGCAGCAGATGGACTACCTGGGTTTCATCGATCGCTACCACGCGCGCATCGGCATCTTCCACGTCAAGGACGCGGAGTATCGCGCCAGCGCGCGCAGCGGCGTCTATGGCGGCTACCAGGACTGGATCGATCGTCCGGGGCGGTTCCGTTCGCTCGGGGATGGCCAGATCGATTTCAAGGCGATCTTCTCCAAGTTCGCGCAATACGATTTCCCGGGCTGGGCGGTGCTGGAGTGGGAGTGCTGCCTGAAGCATCCGGAAGATGGGGCGCGTGAGGGGGCTGCGTTCATTCGCGACCACATCATCCGCGTGACCGAACGCGCCTTCGACGATTTTGCCGGCAGCGGCGCCGATCCGGCGTCGCTGCGCCGCATGCTGGGAACCTGAGTCATTACCGCCCTGGGAGGGGACGCCATGACGCACACCATGTCGCGCTTGGGCGCGATGATGTTTCTGCAGTTCTTCATCTGGGGGGCATGGTTCGTGACCCTGGGAACCTATCTGGTGCAGGGGCCGCTGCACGCCAGCGCGAGCCAGGTGGCGACGGCGTTCCTCAGCCAGTCCATCGGCGCCATCGTCGCGCCGTTCCTGGTCGGCCTGATCGCCGATCGCTACTTCGCGGCGCAGCGCATCCTGGGAGTGCTGCATCTCGCCGGCGCGGTACTCATGTGGCTGGCATCCACGGCGACGAGCTTCGGCGTGTTCTTCGCCTGCGTCATGGGCTACATGCTGCTGTTCATGCCGACGCTTGCGCTGGCCAACAGCGTGGCGATGCGGCACATGCAAGCGCCGGAAAAGCAGTTCCCGCCGGTGCGCGTGGCCGGCAGCGTCGGCTGGATCGTGGCCGGCGTGCTGATCGGCTGGCTGGGCTGGGAGCAGGCGCATCGGCTCGAGCTGACGTTCCGGATGGCGGCGCTGGCCTCGCTGGCCCTCGGCCTGTACGCCTTCACCCTGCCGCACACGCCGCCGCTGGCGCGACAGCGCGATGCCGGGCTGGGACAGATCCTGGGGCTGGACGCGCTGCGGCTGCTGAAGTCGCGCTCCTATCTGGTGTTCTTCCTGGCCTCCATCGCCATCTGCATCCCGCTGGCGTTCTACTACAACTTCACCAACCCCTATCTCAACGACCTGGGCGTGCGCGGCGCGGCCGGCCTGCAGTCGCTGGGCCAGGTGTCCGAAGTCCTGCTGATGCTGGCCATGCCGTTCCTGTTCGTGCGGCTGGGAGTCAAGACGATGCTGGCGGTGGGCATGGCGGCGTGGGTGGTGCGCTATGCGATGTTCGCCTTCGGCGATGCGGGCGGCGGCTTTTCCCTGCTGGTGATCGGCATCGTGCTGCACGGCATCTGCTACGACTTCTTCTTCGTCACCGGCCAGATCTACACCGATGCGCATGCCGGCCCCGCCGCACGTAGCAGCGCACAGGGCTTCATCACCCTGGCCACATACGGCGTGGGCATGCTGATCGGCACCTTCCTGTCCGGCGCGGTGGTGGAGCACTACACCACCGCGGCGGGCCCGGACTGGCGGCAGATCTGGCTGTTCCCGGCCGGCGTCGCGCTGCTCGTGCTGGTCGCCTTCCTGCTGCTGTTCCGCGACCGGCCCGCCGTCGCGGCCGCACGCTCCGCACCTTGAGGATCCCCCCGATGCCCAAGCTTGGAATCGCCATCGTCGGCACCGGCATGATCGGCGCCGTACACCGTCGCGCGGCGCTGCTGGCCGGCGCCTCGGTCCGCGGTGTCGCCGCCTCGTCCCCACACCGCGCACGCGAGGTGGCGCAATCGTGGGATGTCCCGCATGCGTATCGCGATATCGAGGAGGTGGTCGCCGATCCGCAGGTGCAGGTGGTACACGTCTGCACACCCAACCATCTGCATCGCGCCATGGCGCAGGCGGCGCTGGACGCCGGCAAGCACGTGATCTGCGAGAAGCCGCTGGCCACCACGCTGGAAGATGCGCGGGCGCTGGCGGCCCTGGCCCGCGCGACCGGACTGGTCGCCACGGTGCCCTTCGTCTACCGCTACCACCCGGTGGTCCGCGAGGCGCGCGCCCGCATCGCCCAGGGCGAACTGGGACCGCTGCGCCTGATCCACGGCAGCTATCTGCAGGACTGGCTGCTGGATCCGGCCAGCAACAACTGGCGCGTGGACCCGTCGCTGGGCGGCACGTCGCGCGTATTCGCCGACATCGGCTCGCACTGGTGCGACCTGGTGGAATGGGTGAGCGGTGAACGCTTCGCCGAGGTCAGCGCGGCGTTCGCGACGGTGATCGCCGAACGCGGCACCAATACCGGACAGAGCTTCACCACGCCGGCGGCGGGCGGCGCGATGCAGGCGGTCTCCAGCGAGGACGTGGCCATGGCGATGCTCCGAACCGGTGCGGGCACGCTGGCCTCGTTGACGGTCAGCCAGGTCTCGGCGGGGCGCCGCAATCGGCTCTGGTTCGAGATCGATGGCGCCCAAGCCAGCGTGGCGTTCGACCAGGAGGACGCCGAACGTCTGTGGATCGGCCGGCCCGACCAGCGCGAGGAAATCTTCGTGCGCGGACCGGGTGCCGGCAGCGCCGAACAACGCCGGCTGGCGACGCTGCCGGCCGGGCACGCGCAGGGCTACGGCGATTGCTTCGAGGCGTTCGTCGCCGACACCTACCGCGCCATCGACGGCGAGCGGCCGGACGGCCTGCCCACCTTCGACGACGGGCTGCGCTCGGCGCTGATCGTCGATCGCGTCATCACATCGGCCAGGACACGCGGCTGGACATCCATCGATTGACTCCCGGGAGGACTTCCTGATGAACACAGCGACACGCAGAACCGCAACCCTCGCCCTGTTGCTCCTCGCGGCCCTGCCCGCCTTCGCACACGACACCACGGGCGCGCAGGCCCCCATCGCGGTGCAGATGTACTCGCTGCGCAACGCCGGCACGCTCGACCAACAGTTGAAGATCGTCCATGACGCCGGCGTGGGCGCGGTGGAAACGGTCGGCACGCAGAACATGAGCGCGGTGGAACTCAAGCAATTGCTGGACAAGTATTCGATCAAGGCGATCTCCTCGCACGTGCAGTTGGCCGACCTGCGCAAGGACCTGGACGGTGCGGTGGCCTTCAACCGCTCGATCGGCAACACGACGCTGGTGGTGCCTTACCTGGACCAGAAGGAGCGGCCCACCGATGCCGCAGGCTGGACCGCACTGGGCAAGGAGCTGGGCCAGCTCGCGACGCGGGCACGCGCCAAGGGCATGCGCCTGGCCTATCACAACCACGATTTCGAGCTGGTCGATTTCGATGGCAAGACCGGCCTGGAACTGCTGTTCGCCGCGGCCGGCCCCGATCTCAAGACCGAGCTGGACCTGGCGTGGGTCGCGCGCGCGGGCTACGACCCGGCGACGATGCTGGGCAAGTTCAAGGGCCGCATGTTCGCGGTCCACGCCAAGGACAACGCACCGAAAGGCCAGGCCCAAGACGAAGGCGGCTTCGCCGCGGTCGGCAAGGGCGTGCTGAACTGGAACGCGATCCTGCCTGCCGCGGCGGCGAGCGGCGTGCAGTGGTACATCATCGAGCACGACCAGCCGCGCGACCCGGCCAGCGTCGTCCGGACCAGTGCGGAGTACCTGCGTGAACATCTGCCCGCCAGCACACAGCGCTAGCACGCAAAGGAGTTCCGCTTGAAAACGATCACGACGATGGCCGTGGTGCTGCTGGGGGCGACGCTTGCGCCCAAGGCCTGGTCCAAGGACGACCCGGCGGCCGGCGCGCAGCTCTATGCGAACCATTGCACGGCCTGCCATGGCGCGAATCGCGCGGGCGTCCCGCCCACCTTCCCCGCGCTGACCGACGTGGGCAAGCGCCTGCAGCCCGCGCAGATCAAGGAGAAGATCCGCAACGGCGGCGGGCTGATGCCGCCGTTTTCGCAGCTGTCGCAACAGGAGGTCGACGACCTCGCCAGCTTCCTGGCGCAGTAGGGCGCGCCCTCCATTCCCGAGTATGCCGCGTTGGGCGCGGCATACCCGGGATCGCCGACACGCCCCAGGCGATCGGCGCCGACTGCGCGCCGGCGCTACAGCTCGCGCACCCAGATGTTGCGGTAGCTGACCTTGGAATCGTGCTCCTGCAGGAAGATCGGCGCGCATCCATGCGGCGCATACGACGGCGCGCCGATGTATTCGGTCTTGCCCGCCAGCACCGTGTCGTTCTGCACCAGCACGCCGTTGTGCAGGACGGTGATGCGGGCGGGTGACGTGAGCCCGCCGCCCTGCGAGAAACGCGGCGCCTTCCAGATGATGTCGTACACCTGCCACTGGCCCGGCGCACGCGAGGCATTCACCAGCGGAATGGCCTGCTTGTAAATCGCACCGGCCTGGCCGTTGGCATAGGTCGGGTTGTCGTAGCTGTCGAGCACCTGCAACTCATACAGTTCCTGCAGGAAGATGCCGCTGTTCCCGCGCTGCTGGCCGTCGAATCCACGCGTCGCGGTGGGCGTACGCCATTCCACGTGCAACTGGATGTCGCAGAAGCCTTGCTTGGTGCGGATGCCCTTGCTGCCCGGCACCACGGTCATTGCGCCGTCGGCGACGCTCCAGGGCACGCGTCCGCCCTGCTCCGACTCCCAGGCCGACAGATCCTTGCCATCGAACAGCACGATCGCGTCGGAGGGCGCGCCGCCCGGGGGCGTGGCCACGGTCGCGGGCACGGGCTTCCACACTTCGGTCTTGGCAGGATCGCGTGCGGGGTCGCCGTCGGCCTGCGCGACCGCAGGCGCCACGGCCAGCAGGCAGGCCGCCATCAGCAGGGATTTGGTCATCGTGTTTCCAGGAAAAGGAGGAAGGGCGAAGCGTGGCGCTCCATCAGCCGGTGGCCCAGGCGGGCGTGCCGGGAACGTAGGTGATGTCTTCATAGCGGCCTGGCACGGCGACGTAGCGCAGCACTTCGGTCGCGCCGACCTCGGAGGTGAAGAAGCCGAAGATGGTCAGCTGCTTGATCATGGTGAAGGGATGCGGCATCGCGTCTGCCGCGTCGGCGGTGCCGGTGTCGGTCACGTCGATGGCCTTTGCCCTGGCCTCCGCATCCAGGGTGCGCAGCAGTTCGGCGCGCGCCTGCGGGGTGAGCGACACGAATCGGCCGCCGGCACGTTTGTCGATCTCGGCCAGGCCGGCGCGGAACGTCGCCTGCTGCCGCGGGGTGTAGCAGTCGGTGACGAATTTCGCCATGAATGCACCGGCACCGGCGTCCTTCGCCCCCGGCGTCTTGGTCCGCGGCAGGATGGTCTCGGCGATCTCGTCCAGCGTGCCGATCTCGGCGGCGGAGAACAGCACCTTCGTCCCCGCGGCCGACGCCTGGCCATGCACGAGCGCGGGCAGGCCGACCATCGCCGCGCCCGTGGCGGCAAAGATCATCTTCAGCAGTTCGCGACGTTCCATCACAGGTTCCCCGCTTTCAGTTCGCGCACGGCATGATCGGCGGCACGTGCGGTCAGCGCCATGTAGGTCAGCGAAGGATTCACGCAGCCGCTGGAGGTCATGCAGGCGCCATCGGTCACGTAGACGTTCGGTGCGTCCCACACCTGGTTGTACTGGTTCAGCACGGAGTTCTTGCGATCCCGGCCCATGCGCGCGGTGCCCATCTCATGGATGCCCTTGCCCGGCGCGTAGTCGCCATCGTGCATCTTCACGTCCTTGACGCCGGCCGCCTCCAGCATCTCGGCGGCATCGGCGGCCATGTCCTTGCGCATGGCCTTTTCGTTCTCGCGCATGGCAACGTCCATCGCCAGCACCGGCAGCCCCCATTTGTCCTTGCGCTGCGGATCCAGGCGAATCGTGTTGTCGTGGTGCGGCAGCATTTCGCCGAATCCGGTCATGCCGATGCTCCAGTCGCCTGGCACGGTCAGCGCCTCCTTCAGGTCGGCGCCGATGTTCAGCTCGGCGATCTCGCGCGACCAGCCGGTGCGGCTCGCACCGCCCTGGTAGCCGAAGCCGCGCAGGTAACCGCGCTTGTCCATGGCGACATTGCGGAACCGGGGGATGTAGAAGCCGCAGGGACGGCGGCCGAAGTAGTACTTGTCCTCGTAGCCCTCGACCCGGCCGGAGGCACCGGCGCCGAAATGATGGTCCATCACGTTGTGCCCGAGCTCGCCCGACGACGATCCCAGGCCGCCGTCCCAGACGTCGGTGGCCGAGTTCATCAGCAGCCAGGTCGAATTGAACGAGGACGCGTTGAGGAAGATGACATTGGCCGTGTACTGGTAGGTCTGTCCGCTCTCGGCGTCGATGATCTCCACGCCGCGCGCACGCTTGCGATCCTTGTCGTAGAGCACCTCCTTGACGATCGAGAACGGCCGCAGGGTCAGGTTGCCCGTCTTCATGGCCGCCGGCAGCGTGGCCGCCTGGGTCGAGAAATAGGCGCCGAAGGGACAGCCCAGGATGCACTTGTTGCGATACTGGCAGTTGACGCGGCCCTGCTCGACCTTGGGCTGGGTGATGTTGGCGGTGCGCGAGTGGATCAGGTGCCGGGTACCGCCAAAGGCCTTCTTGATCCGCGCGGCGACGTCCTTCTCGACGATGTTCAACGGGATCGGCGGCAGGAACTCGCCGTCCGGCAACACGTCCAGTCCCTCGCGCGTGCCGGCGATGCCGGCGAACTTCTCCACGTGGTCGTACCAGGGCGCGAGGTCGGCGTAACGGATCGGCCAATCGGTGGCAATGCCGTCCTTCAGGTTCGCCTCGAAATCCAGGTCCGACAGGCGATAGCTCTGCCGTCCCCACATCAGCGAGCGGCCGCCCACGTGATAGCCGCGGAACCAGTCGAATCGCTTGATCTCGGTGTAGGGCGATTCCTTTTCGTTGGCCCACATTCCCTGCAGGTTCTCGACCAGGGCGTAGTCGCGCATCAGCACCGGATAATCGGCCTTCATCGCCTGGGTCGGGCGGTTGCGATGCGGGAAATCCCACGCCTCCTTCATCGCGTTGACGTAGTCCTTGACGTGCTCGATGTTGCGTCCGCGTTCCAGCATCAGGACCTTGAGTCCCTTCTCGGTCAGCTCCTTCGCCGCCCAACCGCCACTGATGCCCGAGCCAACGACGATGGCGTCGTAATGATTGTCTGCCATGGGTTCTACTTCACCTCGGTGGATAGCGTTTCAGACATCGCAGAGGCGGATCGCCTCGCGCAGCGAGCCGACGGGATCCGGCGCGGTAGGAATGAACTCCTGCGCCAGATAGCCATCGAAACCGGTATCGCGGATCGCGCGACAGATGGCGGGATAGTGGAGCTCCTGATCGTCCCCGATCTCGTGCCGGCCCGGGACGCCGGCGGTGTGGTAATGCTTGAAGCACGCGTGATGCTTGCCGATGGTGGCGATGATGTCGCCCTCCATGATCTGCATGTGGTAGATGTCGTACAGCAGGCCGAAATGGTCCGAGCCGATCCGCTGGCACAGCTCCACGCCCCAGGCGGAGTGGTCGCACAGATAGTCGTGATGATCGACCTTGGAGTTCAGCAGCTCCATCACCAGCACGACATCGCGCTTCTCGGCATGGCCGAGGATGCGCTTGAGCCCGACTTCGGCGTGGGCCATGCCCTCCTGGGGATCCATGCCATTCCGATTGCCGGAAAAACAGATGAGGTTGCGATAGCCGGCGTCGGCCACCAGGTCGATGTGCCGCGTGTAGCGCGCGACCAGCTCATCGTGGAACTGGCTGCCGGCGAAGCCCTTGTCCAGGCCGAGTTCCGCGCCATTGCACATCGCGCTGTACACGCCATGCGCCTTCAGCGTGGGCCAATCCGCCGGGCCCACCAGATCGATGGCGGCGAACCCCAGGCCCTTCACCACCTGGCAAAGCTGTGCGGTCGACAGCTGCGGAAACGTCCAGCGGGCGACAGACTGCTTCAGGTTGCCCTTGAGCGGCGTGGCCGCCGCAAGCGCTGGCAGCATGCCCATTGCACCAAGGCCAAGGCTCCCGGCGACCGCCATGCGCAGCGCCTCGCGCCTCGTGAAGCCCGAGGCCGGCGCCGGTCCGATCGAATGGATAGACATCCACCTTCCGGCCTCCCAACCGGTCTCAAACGCTGACGATTCGCCGCGATTCAATCGATTGAACCATAGAGCAGTGAATCGCGCTTTTGCAAGACGCACTGCACGAAACCACATGCTGCAGGGCACAACGCCTGTGGCGTCAGTCGTCATGATGGCGATGGAATTCCGGTGACGTACGGAGTTGTGCAGCGGGACGTAGAGCGACAAACAAACGGGTATTTGGTGAACCTGCTCAAGCAGGCGACGCATGGCGAGATACCAACGGACCCGTGGTTCCTCCCTGGGACTAAGGCGCTAAATCGCCTGCAAGGCGGCGGGGATGGGAGGTCGGACCTGGAGCTTCAAGACACCTCCGCCGCGTTGCCATGCGCATTCATGTGGTGAGGATCGTGGTGTGGCGGCGAGCGACGCCAATGTGCTTTCCGCAGAAGCGGCTTTAGCCGCGATGGCTTTCATCGGAAAGCCTGTCGCCGCTAAAGCAGCCCCTACGACACCTTCCCCGTTGCAGCGGGGTCGGCCGGCGTTGAGCGATAGCATGGACTCGGCACGAAAGCCGCGCCAAGGCGTTGCCGAGGCGACCGGGCACGACGCGACGCTTGGCGACCGACCCAGTTTTGAAGGCAAGAACAGCGGGGCACTCGCCGCTTGCACGCACGCTCCGCCCCCAATCGCCAGCGGTGAAAAGCACGGTACGTGCGACCACTCCAGTCGACCGATACCGTCTGGCTTCATATCGCCTGCGTTGGAGGACCGGACAGACTCGCGCTAGAAAGGAAAACACCTCGCCAAAACAGAAAAAACCCCGGCAAGCACAATGGCTTACCGGGGTCTGTTTGCATCGCAGGAACGACGAAAGATCAGAACGGGATATCGTCGTCCGCGAAGTCGTCCATCGGCGCGGACTGCTGCGGGGCCGGCTGCTGCCGGCGCGGCGCGTAATCCTGCCCGCCGCCACCACCGCCGCCACCGCCCATGCCGGAGCGTTCCTGGCGCGGCGGCGCCGAGCGTTGCGGACGGTCGCCGCCGCCCATGCCGCCGCCACCGCCCTCGCCGCGGCCGCCGAGCATCTGCATCTCGTCGGCGACGATGTCGGTGGAGTACTTCTCCACGCCGTCCTGGCCGGTGTACTTGTCGTAGCGGATCGAGCCTTCGACGTAGACCGAGCTGCCCTTGCGCAGGTACTCGCCGGCGATCTCACCGAGCTTTCCGAAAAACACCACGCGATGCCACTCGGTGCGTTCCTGCTGGTTGCCGTCGCGGTCCTTGCGCACGCTGGTGGTGGCCAGGCTGATCCGGGTGATGGCCATGCCGGCCTGGGTGTACTTGGTGTCGGGATCGTTGCCGAGGTTGCCGACGAGGATGACTTTGTTGATGCCGCGGGCCATGAGCTGCTTCCGTCTGGGGTCTCCGCGGCCAGGGGGCACGCAGAGCGGTAAAGAAGATTTCGGGGAGCAATCCTAACATCGCCGGGCCGGACCGGCCTGCGCCAGGCGCCCGCGGGCGCCCCGGAAAACGCCGCATTGGGCTGTCGGAATCCTGCCGGCACGCCTCCCGCCGGGCGCTGCA
Source organism: Xanthomonas sp. LMG 12462 (assembly GCF_009192885.1). Lineage (NCBI taxonomy): Bacteria > Pseudomonadati > Pseudomonadota > Gammaproteobacteria > Lysobacterales > Lysobacteraceae > Xanthomonas > Xanthomonas sp. LMG 12462. Next base: position 29,081 of record NZ_NMPP01000006.1, read on the forward strand.
AACCCAGGCACGGCAAGCTCTCCGCCCCCTGCCCCGGCCCACAACGGGACGGATGTGGCCGCGCAGCCTATACTTTGCGCACGTTTCCAGTCCTGTCCGCATGAGCATCGCCGAATCCCCCAGCTCCGCCCTGGGCCTGCCCCAGATCCAGATGCTCGCCGCGCCGGACATGGCCGAGGTGGACGCCCTGATCCGCCGCCGCCTGTCCTCGGACGTCGTGCTGATCAACCAGATCGCCGACCACATCGTCTCCGCCGGCGGCAAGCGCCTGCGGCCGATGCTGGTGGTGCTGGCCGGCCGCGCCTGCGGCGCCGGCGGGCCGATGCAGCACCAGTTGGCGGCGATCATCGAATTCATCCACACCTCGACCCTGCTGCACGACGACGTGGTCGACGAGTCGGACCTGCGCCGCGGCCGCAGCACCGCCAATGCGCTGTGGGGCAACGCGCCCAGCGTGCTGGTCGGCGACTTCCTGTATTCGCGCAGTTTCCAGCTGATGGTGGAGCTGGACAGCATGGCGGTGATGCGCCTGCTGGCCGACACCACCAACCGCATCGCCGAGGGCGAGGTGCTGCAGCTGCTGCACGTGCACAACCCCGACACCGACGAAGCCGCCTACCTGCGCGTGATCGAGCGCAAGACCGCGGTGCTGTTCGCCGCCGGCACCCGGCTTGGCGCGCTGGCCTCCGGTGCCAGCGAGGCGGTGCAGGAGCGCCTGTACGACTACGGCATGCAGCTGGGTTATGCGTTCCAGATCGCCGACGACGTGCTCGACTACACCGCCGACGCCGCCGACCTGGGCAAGAACCTGGGCGACGACCTGGCCGAGGGCAAGGCCACGCTGCCGCTGATCCACGCCATGGCGCATGCCGACGACGTCACCCGCGCGCGCCTGCGCCAGATCGTCGAACAGGGCGACGCCAGCGCGATGCCCGAGGTGCTGGCCGCGATCGAAGCCAGCGGCGGCATCGACTACAGCCGCCGCCGCGCGGCCGACTACGCCGCCGCCGCCGAGCGCGCCCTGGACGGCCTGCCCGAGAACGAGGCCGTGGCCGCCCTGCGCGGCCTGGCCCGCTACGCGGTCGAGCGCAGACACTGAGCGCTGCCCGGGCATGATCGCCTTTGACGCCGAGGACCGCGCCGTACTGCTGGCGGTGAAAGGCGTCGGTCCCACCGTGGTCGCGCGCCTGGAACAATTGGGCGTGCACTCGCTGCAGGCGCTAGCCGCTTGCGATGCACGGCAACTCACCGAACAGGCCGCGGCGCTGCTCGGCTCCACCTGCTGGCGCAACAGCCCGCAAGCGCGCGCGGCCATGAGCGGCGCCATCGCCGCGGCGCAGGCGCACTTGCTCAAGCACTCCGCCAAGACACCTTAAGGGCCTATTGGGCCCATTTAGCCGCCATCGGCGCGCAGCCGCGCGCCGGAGGGGATTGGTGATTCGGGATTGGGGATTCGCGACGGCGGCTTGGTTGACGCCCGAAGCGCTACGGGCTCGCCACACCAACCGATCAGTTGGGCGGCACCGACGGTCCGCTTTTACCAATCCCCAATCCCGCCAAGCGCGCAGCGCGAGGCACCTCCCTACTCCCGCCCGAACCGCTCCTCGAAGAAATCCTCGAGCATCCGGTAGGCACGCTTGGCCGCACGCGGGTTGTACTGGCAGCCCGGCGGGCTGTTGGCGTCGGCTTCGGCGAAGCAATGCACGGCACCGCTGAAGTTGACGAACTGCCAGTCGGCGCCAGCGCCGTTCATTTCCTGCTCGAAGGCGGCGATATCGTCGCGGCTCACGCTCTTGTCGTCGGCGCCATTGAGCACCAGCACCGGTGCCTTGGCGCTGCCTGCGGCTGCCGGGGCCGCCGTGGCCAGGCCACCGTGCAGGCTGACCACGCCGGCGAGCGGCGCACCGGCGCGGACCAGTTCCAGCACCGTGGTGCCGCCGAAGCAGAAGCCGACCGCGCCGATCCGGGCCGGATCCAGCGGCGCCTTGCCGGCCTGCGCCTTCAGCGCCGCCACCGCCGCCAACGCCCGCGCGCGCAGCGTGGCCGGATCCTTCTTCAGCGCACCGGCGAACTGCCCGGCCTCGGTATCGTTGGCCGGTCGCTTGCCCTTGCCGTAGACGTCGGCCACCAGCACCACGTAGTCGTCGCCGGCCAGGCGCTTGGCCTTCTCCACCGCGGAGTCGTTGACGCCGCGCCAGTTCGGCACCATCACCAGGCCGGGGCGCGTGTCGTGGTCGGCATCGTCGTAGACCAGCACGCCGCTGAAGGTGTCCTTGCCGACCCGCCACTCCACCGGCTTGGCCTGCATCGCCGCCCAGGCCGGCAGCGGCAGCACCAAGGCCAGCCCGAGCAGACCGGCCCACCGCAGCATCGATCGTATGCGCATCGCCCTTCTCCCGTGGAAACCAGGCGGCAGTCTAGAACCTGCCATGCACGTCGAGGTGAGGGCGACGGCGGCCGGCGATGGCGATGGGACAAGGCGCACAGCGCCGTCGCATGGCGGCCCGGCGAATGCTTCCGGGCATGCTCTTTCCGCAGCACCCACGACGGACAGCGACATCAGCGCACCGCGTGCGCCGACGCCGCGCCGAGGCTCAGGCGATGCCCAGCCCCGGAATGGCGCTGATCGCATCCGGGTCGAACCCGGCCAGCGCGGCGAAATGGCGGCCGCGCGCCACGTAGTCGCGATAGGCGCCGAAGCTGGGCGCACCGGGCGACAGCAGCACCACGCCGCCCTGCTCGCCCAGCGCCGCGCGTGCCAGCGCCACCGCTTCCGCCAGGTCGGCCGCGGCATGCAGGCCGAAGCCGGCGTCGGCGGCCAGCGGCGCCAGCAGCGCGTGGATGCGCGGGCCGTTGGCGCCCAGGGTGACGATCTCGAGCGGTGCCCCACCATCGCGCATATGGTCGGCGAAGTCCTGCCAGTCCAGGCCGCGGTCGTGGCCGCCCACCAGCAGCGCGATGCGCCGCCCGCGGAAGCACTCCAGCGCCGCGAGGCTGGCATGCGGGGTGGTGCTGATCGAGTCGTTCACATAGGTCACGCCATCGCGCGTGCCCAGGGTCTGCAGCCGGTTCGGCAGCGGCCGGAAACGATCGGCCGCCGGCGCCAACGCCGCCGCATCCAGGCCCAGCGCCTCGATCGCGGCCAGCACCGCGCACAGGTTGCCGCGGTTGTGCCGGCCCGGCAGCGGTGCTTGCGCGCTGTCGTACACCGCGCTGTCGCCGCGGTAGACCACATCGCCGCGCATGTGCCAGCCGTCCTCGCGGTTGAACCAGCGCACCTCGCTGTCGGGCAGCAGCAGGGCGGCCAGTTGCGGATCGGCGGCGTTGAGCAGGGCGATGCGCGGCCGCGCATGGGTGACCAGCTCGAGCTTGTCGGCGATGTAACGCGCCTGGCTGCCGTGCCAGTCCAGATGCTCGGGAAACAGGTTCAGCACCAGCGCCAGCTGCGGCCGTGCGCCGCTGCGGGCCACGTCCCCGGTCTGGTAACTGGACAGTTCGATCGCCCAATACTGCGGCGGCGGCATCGGCGCCAGCACTTCCAGCAGCGGCACGCCGATGTTGCCGACCAGGCCGGTGCGATGGCCGCCGGCGCGCAGCAGGTGCGCCAGCAGCGCGGTGGTGGTGCTCTTGCCCTTGGTGCCGGTGACGCAGACGCTGCCGGGCACCACGCCGTCGGCGCCGGCGTGTTCGGCGAACCACAGGGCGGTGCCGCCGATGAAGCGCGTGCCGCGTGCCGCGGCAGTCTGCGCCTCGGGCCGGTAAGGACTGATCCCGGGCGACTTGATCACCACATCGAACGCGGCCAGGCGCTCGGCGGTGGCCTCGGTCTCGACATGCAACGCAGGATCGTGCAGCGCGGCGATCTCCGCGGCCTCCTCAGCCGAACAGAACACCGTCAGCGGCAGCGCGCGTCGCGCTTCCCCGTTCCCGATTCCCGCTTCCCAGCCACGCACGGCCGCATACGCCGCACGGCCCTCGCGACCCCAACCCCACAGCGCGACGCGCTGCGCCTCAAGCTGCGAAATTCGCACGCACGCGTTCCCACAGGTCGGCCGGGATGCGGTGCTGCGCGTCCAGTTCCAGCAGCGGCTCCACGCGCAGGTCGGCGGGGTCGAGCTGCGGCTGGATCTCGCGGATGAAACGCGCCACCAGCGCGTCCTCCTTCCATTCCGCACGCGCCGCCAGCGCCGCCATCGCCGCGCGCGACTCGCGGCCTTCGCCGACGCACTCGAACGGCTTGTGGTCCTGGAACTCCAGCAACGCGTCGAAGCCTCCGGCCTGGCCGGCGTCGTCGAGCAGGTTGCGGCCGAAGATCCGCACCAGCCGCGTCTTGGGCATGAACGGCGCCAGCGCCAGGAACACGAAATGGCACTTCGGGCAGACCCCGCACCAGCGGTGCGCCGGGCGCTCGCCGAGGATGTGGAAATTGCGGTTGCAGCTGGAGAAATGCGCGTCGTAGTGATCGGTCTTGGCGAACTGCCGCGCCACCGCCAGTTCCGACAGCGGACGCAGCAGCGAGTAGTAGCGCAGGTCCGCGGCCACGTAGCGCTGCACCTGCTCACCGAAGGCCTGCTCGAAAGCCCAGCCCTTGGACCATTGGTGGTTGACCTCGCCAGTGCCGGCGATCTGGCTGCCGTAGCTGGCCGAGTGCTCGTTGGAGAACACCACCTGGCCGGCGTCGTGCAGCACCGCGGCGAACACCAGGATCGCCGAGTTCACCGCGGTCACCGGGATGTGGCCGTTCCACGCGCCCTGCCGGTTCAGCTCGAACAGCTCCGGCGCCAGCGTGCGACCAATGTTCAAGGTCGGCAGGCCGGTACGCTCGGCGCAGGCGCGGATCAACTGCGAGCCGCCGATCCAGGTCACCGTCTGCGCCACGCCGGCCGCGCGCAAGGCCTCGATGCTGACCAGCGAATCCTTGCCGCCGCCGATCGCCACCAGCGCCTGGTCGCGCAGCCCCAGCGCCGTGGCGTCGGCCGCCTCGGCGTCCGCGGCCGGGAAGCGGATGCGCCCGCGCAGGTCCAAGCCATTGCGATAGGCGAACTCGCCCAGGCCATGCAGGTACACGCTGTCCAGCAGCGCCGCGGTCTCCGCATCGATGGCGTAATCGTCGATGACGATGCGCGGCGGCACCGCCGCCTTGTAGTAGCTGACGCCGGCGATCAGGTGCAGCAGGCGCAGGGCGCGCTGCGCCGCCTGCGCGCGCGCCGGGTCGAGCGCGAACGGTGCGCCGGGCACGGTGATGGTCTCCACCAGCTCCGGGCCGTCGTCGAACGCATAGACCAGGCGCGCCACGCCGCTGTCGGCGTCGAAGCCGCAGCGCACGAAGCGGAAGGTGGCGATCTGCTGTTTGTCGAAAGCGGTCATGGACGTCCTGCAAGCACACGGGTGTGCCGCAGATAGCGGCGGCACAGAAGAAATTCGAGCATCGAAAACGGCAAGGCGGCCCACAGCAGCGGCAGGCAGCCGAACACGAAGGCCATCAGCAGCAGTTGCCAGTGCTGTCCGGCCGGCACCGACGCGGCGGAGGCCAGGACGGCCACCAGCACATACAGCGCCAGCGCCGGCAGGTAGGCCAACGCGGCCAGGAGCGAGGTGCGCAGGGCCAGCGCGCCGATGCTTGCACCGGGCGCGCGGCGCTGCCAACGCAACGCCAGCCACGACCCAGCCGCGGCCGCGGCCAACGCCGGCAACGCCCACTTCAGGCTGTCGGTCCACGGCAGCGACGTACCCGACTGATCCACCGCGGTGGCAGCCACCATCGCAAGCGCGCCGGCCGCGGCGCTGCCCGCGACGAACTCAGTCCGTGCGCGCATCGATCGCCTCCTCGCGGGGCAACTCGCGCTGGTTGTAGGTGCTGGCCATGCTGTAGCCGTAGGCGCCGGTGTCGGCGATCAGCATCACGTCGTCGGGCGCGGTGCCCGCCGGCAGGCGCCGGCGCTTGCCGAACACGTCGCTGGATTCGCAGATCGGCCCTACCACGTCGAACACAGTCTCGGCCGGCTGTTCCAGGCGGCTCAGGTTCGCCACGTCGTGCCAGGCGTCGTACAGCGCTGGGCGGATCAGCGTGTTCATGCCGGCATCCAGCCCGACCCGGCGGATGCCGTCCTTCTCGATCACCTGGGTGGCGCGGGCCAGCAGCACGCCGCATTCGGCGACCAGATAGCGGCCCGGCTCGATCGCCAGGCGGAACGCCGGATGCACGGCCTTGGCCTCGGCCAGACCCTGGGCGAAGGTCTCCAGGTCGAACGGTTCGTCGTCGGCGCTGTACGGGATCGGCAGGCCGCCACCGATGTCGATGACCTCGACGCTGCCGATGCGCCGGGCGAAGCCGGCCAGCTCGTCGCACATGCGCCGCCAGTGCTGTGCGGTCTCCACGCCGCTGCCCAGGTGCGCGTGCAGGCCGACGATGCGGATGTCCAGCGCGCGCGCGGCCTCCACGAACTCGTCGACGCGGGTCGCCGACAGGCCGAACTTGGAGGCCTTGCCGCCGGTGTTGACCTTCTCGTGGTGGCCGTCGCCATGGCCCAGGTCGATGCGCAGCCACAGGCTGCGGCCACGGAACAGTTCCGGCCAGCGCTGCAGCGCCTCGACGTTGTCCACGGTGACGGTCACGCCCAGCGCGAACGCGGCTTCGTACTCGGCGCGGGGCGCGAAGCTGGGGGTGAACAGCACGCGGCGCGACGACAGCTCCGGCACGATCTCGAACACCCGGCGCAGTTCGCCGTGCGAGACGCACTCCAGGCCGAAGCCTTCCTCGACCAGGGTCTGCAGGATCGCCGGATGCGCGTTGGCCTTGATCGCGTAGTAGCGCTGGTCCACCGCCGCGATCGCCTTCAACGCACGCGCGCGCTCGCGCAGGGTCGGCAGGTGATAGACGTAGCGCGGCGTGCCGGCCTCGGCCAGACGCAGCAGATGCGCGCGCTCGCCCTGCCACCACGGCACCGGCCGCGGCCGCACCGTGCCAGCGATCTCGCGCCAGCGCGGGCCGAACACCTCGGTCTCTTCCACCGGCATCGCGCCGCTGTCGATCAGTTCGGCGTGCAGGATCGGCAGCAACCCGTCGGCGTCGGTCTCGTCGATGACGAAGGTCAGGTTCAGGTCGTTGGACGACTGCGAGATCATGTGCACGCGCTCCTTGCCGAACGTGGCCCACACGTCCGAGAGCTTGTGCAGCAGTGAGCGCATGCCGCGCCCGACCAGAGTGATCGCCGCGCACGGCACGATGATCTTGACCCGGCAGATCTCCGCCAGGTCGGCCGACAGCGCGGCCAGCACGTCGGTATTGACCAAATTCTCGCTCGGGTCCAGCGACACGGTGACGTTGGTCTCGGCCGAGCCGATCAGGTCCACCGACAGCCCGTGCTTCTTGAACAGCGCGAACACGTCGGCCAGGAAGCCGACCTGCTGCCACATGCCGATGCCTTCCATCGACACCAGCACGATGCCGTTGCGGCGGCTGATCGCCTTGACCCCGGGCACGGTGCGGGCGTTGCCGTCGATACTGGTGCCGGGCAGCTCCGGGCGCTCGGTGTCCAGGATCGCCATCGGCACGCCGCCGTCGCGGCACGGCTTGATCGAGCGCGGGTGCAGCACCTTGGCGCCGGTGGTGGCGATTTCCTGCGCTTCGTAATAGTCCAGGCGGGTCAGCAGGCGCGCGTCCGGCACCTCGCGCGGATTGGCGCTGAACATGCCCGGCACGTCGGTCCAGATCTCGACCCGGCTGGCGCCGAGCAGCGCGCCGAAATACGCCGCCGAGGTATCCGAGCCGCCGCGGCCGAGGATGGCGGTGCCGCCGTCCTCGTGCCGGGCGATGAAGCCCTGGGTGATCAGCATGCGCGTGGGCTGGGCGACGAAGCGCGCCCGCCACTGCGGATCGGACTGCCACTGGCACGACACCGACAGGCGCCGCGACCAGGCACTCTGGTTCGGCTGCGGCGGCAGCGCGTCCAGCCACTGCCGCGCATCCATCCAGCCCATGTCCAGGCCGTTGGCGCGCAGGTAGGCCGCGCCCAGGGTCGAGGACAGCAACTCGCCCTGCCCCAGCACCTCGGCCTGCCAGTCCAGCGTGCGCTCGGCCGCGCGCGGATCGGCGAGCAGGCCGCGCAGCGCCGCCAGGCGTTCGCCCAGCACCGCCTCGGCATCCAGCTCCAGTTCGGCCAGGAACTCGCGGTGGCGCTGCTCCAGCGCGGCCACGCGCTGCGCGCTGTCGGCGCCGCCGTCGGCAATCGCGGTCAGTTCGTTGGTGACCCCGGACAAGGCCGACACCACCACCAGCACCCGCGCACCGGTCTCCTCCGCGCGTTTTTTCGCCAGCCGTCCAATCGTGTCCCAGCGATGACGACGCGACACCGAAGTGCCGCCGAACTTGAGGACGATCCAGCGATCGACAGGAGAGGAAGCTGACATGGAGTGGGGGTGTCTGGAATGTGGGGAAAACGCCTGCATGCGCGGGCGGAACCCCCGATTCTACTGCCAACAGAGCGCCGATGAGCGAGCGCCGCTACCTGCACCTGGACGCCTTTTCCACCAGCCCGGCGCCAGGGCGTGGTGCTCGATGCCGCCGACCAGGACGCACCGCGCCTGCAGCGCCTGGCGGCGTGGCTGAACCTCTCGGAGACGGTGTTGTTCCTGCCGCCGGAGGCGGGCGCGGGCTACCGTATCCGCATCTTCACCCCAAGGGCGAACTGCGATTCGCAGGCCACCCCAGCGTCGGCGCCGCCTGGGCGGCGGGCGCGACGTCGCCAGCCAGGAACGCGAACTCGGGCGCGACGGCCGCGTCGAACTCCAGGTCGATGGCGAAGAGCTGTGGAGCGGCGGCCTGGTGCAAGCGGTGATCGCTGGCAAGATCGCTTGGTAAGCTCCGGCCTCCCCCACCGCAGTCCGGAGTTCCCCCTCATGGCCGCACGCCGCTTCTTCCAGGTCGATGTCTTCTCCGCCCGCGCCGGCAACGGCAATCCGTTGGCCGTCGTGCTCGATGCCGATGGCTTGGACGCCGCCATGATGCAGGCCATCGCGCGCTGGACGCGCCTGCCGGAAACCACCTTCGTGTTCGCGCCGACGCGGCCGGATGCCAGCTACGGCCTGCGCATGTTCAGCCCGCAGAAGGAAGTGCCGTTCGCCGGCCATCCCAGCGTCGGCACCGCGCACGTCGCGCTGGAAGCGGGCATCGCCAGCCCGCGCGACGGCGTCCTGACCCAGGACGGCATCGCCGGCCTGCTGCCGCTGCGGGTCGACGTGGATGCCGGAGTGCGCAGCATCGCCATCCGCACCCCGCGCGCGCAGGTGGCCGAGATCGCCGATGCCGCGGATCCACGCCTGCAGGCGGCGCTGCGCGGCTGGACGCTGGGCGCGCTGCCGCCGGTGCGCATGGACGGCGGCCGCTGCTGGTGGCTGGTCGAAGTGGCCGACGAAGCCGCGCTGCGCGCGCTGGCGCCGGACTGGGATGCGATCGCCGCCCTGGCCGAAAGCACCGCCAGCATGGGCGTGTTCGCCTACGCGCGCGCCAGCGGCCAGGCCTATGCAGTGGCCGTGCGCGCCTTCGTCGGCAACGGCCGGCGCTTCGAGGATGCGGCCTCCGGCGCGGCCAATGCGGTGCTGGCGGCATGGCTGGATCACAGCAAGGCCCTGCCCGGCCACGGCGGCCGCTACGTCGCCAGCCAGGGCCGCGAGGTCGGCCACGATGCGCTGCTGACGCTGTGCGTCGACGAGGCCGGCGAGGTGTGGTCCGGCGGACAGGTGCAGACGGTGATCGAAGGCCGCATCGACTGGCCCTGATCGCCGGCCGCCGCCCCGCACCGCGGGCGCGAACGCACGCGCAAAAACAAAGGGCGCCTCGCAAGGAGGCGCCCTTTGTTTTAGTCGGGCAATACGTCAGTCGGGCAGGACGTCGACGCGGACGCGGATGCGATCGCCCGGAGGCGAGGCGGTGCGGGTGTGGTAGTAGCGGCCGCCGTATTCGTAGGTCACGTCGTAGCCGTCGACGCGGTCGTAGCGTTCGGTCCGATACGACACCGGGTCGCATTCGCGGACCACGCCGCCACCGTAGCCGCCGCCGTAGCCGTAGCCGCGGGTATTGGAGTCGTAGATCGAGCGGCCTGCCAGGCTGCCGAGCATGGTGCCGACGGCGGTACCGACGAAGCGGCCATTGCCGCCGCCGACGCGGCTGCCCAGCACGGCGCCGGCGATGCCGCCGACCACCGACGAGGCGGTGCGGCCGCCATCGGTACCGCGGTAACCGTAGTCGCTGGCGTAGCTGCCCGAAGCCGGGCGGTCGTAACAGCGCTCGGTGGTCTCGCGCGGGCCGTTGACCTGCACCATGATCGGATCGGCGCGCACCACGCGCGCATATTCGTAGGTGCCGGACGCGTAGCCACGGTCGCGGTAGTCGTCGTAGCGGGTGTAACCGTAATCCTGCGCGGCGGCGGAGCCGATGACGCCGACAGCGAGCGCAGCGGTCAACAGACGGGTCGAGAGCTTGTTCATGGCGATGGTTCCAAGCGCGTGGATCGCGCGACTGCATGCTCGATCCGATGCGGTGAAACCAGACTGAATAGGGACGGCTGTGGCGCGCACATTTAGTGGCGCGACAGCTAGCGATCGATCGAGCCACGCGGGACGGTGCAGAGGCGCAACGCGTCTGGCCTGCCATCGGTAGCGCCGCAGGTGCGCCGCACGCGCGCGGCCCGGCGTGCCGCCGGGCCGCGCCGGGGATTCCTCAGCCCAGTTCCGCTTCCAGGCTGATCGGCACCGCGCTCAGCGCCTTGGACACCGGGCAATTCTGCTTGGCGTCGTCGGCCACTTCGCGGAAGCGCGCGGCGTCGATGTTGGGCACCACGGCCTTGACCTTCAACCGGATCTGCGAGAGCTGGGGGCCGCCTTCCATCGACAGGTCGACATCGGCGCGGGTATCCAGCGCGGTCGGCGGGAAGCCGGCTTCGGTCAGCTTGGCCGACAGCGCCATGGTGAAGCAGCCGGCGTGCGCGGCGGCGATCAGTTCTTCCGGATTGGTGCCCTTCTCGTCGCCGAAGCGGCTGTTGAACGCATAGCGGGTGTTTTCCAGCAGGCCGCTCTGCGGCGTGTTCAACCGGCCCTGGCCGGTCTTGAGATCGCCTTCCCAATGCGCGGTGGCGTGACGCGAAATGCCCATGCGAGGCTCCTGTCGGTGAGTGGAGCGCGGACCATAGGGGAGGCGGCGTTACGGGCTTGTGCTTCCGCGCGAAGGCGGCGGCGCCGCGCGGCAGCGAAAATGCCCTGGCGCATCGCCGCGGATGTGCCGGCATCGGCGCCGTCCTCGGCAAAAAAGGCGTCGGTCGCGGCGAATATTCGCGTTTTTTGCTTCCGGCCTATTGGCGCGGCGTAGCACATGCCCTACATTTCGCCATGCCGACGGGGTCGGCGCGACCCAAACCACCAAATACGGAATCAGGACATCATGGCAAAGACCGCAAAAAAGGCTGCCCCGAAGAAGGCAGTGAAGAAGGTAGCGACCAAGGCTGCCGCCAAGCCGGCCGCTCCCAAGCCGATCAAGGACGTGCTGAGCAAGTCCGCGCTCGTCGCCCACATCGCCGAAACCAGCGGCGTGATCGCCAAGGACGTGCGCGCCGTGATGGCCTCGCTGGAGCACGCCGTGGCCGGTTCGGTCAGCAAGAAGGGCGCTGGCTCGTTCACCCTGCCGGGCCTGCTGAAGATCACCGCCGTCAGCGTGCCGGCCAAGCCGAAGCGCAAGGGCATCAACCCGTTCACCAAGGAAGAGCAGTGGTTCGCCGCCAAGCCGGCCACCACCAAGCTCAAGGTGCGCCCGCTGAAGAAGCTCAAGGACGCCGCGCTCTGAGCAGCGTCGCCTGATCCAGGCAAGCACACCGACGAGACGGCCCCGGCCGTCTCGTTTTTTTTGTGTCTGCTGCGCATTTGGGTTGACGGCCCGCTAAGGCGACGGCCGCTATACCGGTGATTCCCTTCGACAGGATCACCTGCATGAAACTACAGGGCTTTCTCGACCAACTGCTGCAATCGGCGCAGGGCGCCGCCGGCCAGGCCATGGGCAAGACCGGCACCGGTGCTCCTGCCGCACCGGCGCACGCCGGCGCCGGCGGCCTGGGCGGCCTGCTCAACGCCGACTTCGGCAAGGGAGCCCTCAGCGGCGGCGCACTCGGTCTGCTGCTCGGCAAACACCGCACCACCCGCAAGCTGGCGACCTACGGCGGCCTTGCCGCGTTGGGGCTGATGGCCTATCGCGCCTACGGCGACTACCGCCGTCAGCAACTCGGCGCCGCCGCGCCCGAACCGCAGACCCTGGACCGGCTGCCGCCGCTGGACGTCGAGCAGCATAGCCAGGCGGTGCTGCGCGCGCTGGTCGGCGCGGCCAAGGCCGACGGCCATCTCGACGAGCACGAGCGCCGCCTGATCGAAGGCGAGTTCGCCCGCCTCCACGGCAACGATGCCGACGTGCAGCAGTGGCTGCATGCGGAACTGGAAAAGCCGCTGGATCCGGCCGAGGTGGCGCGCGCGTCGACCAGTCCCGAGATGGCCGCAGAAATGTACCTGGCCAGCTTGCTCGCCGCCGACGAACAGGGCTTCATGGAGCGCAGCTACCTGGACGAACTGGCGCGGCAGCTCGGCATCGACGACGCCCTGAAGCAGCGCCTGCAGCAACAGGCGGCTGCCCTGCACGCGGACTGAGCGCATGGCCGCGACGCCCACGCTTTCGCCAGCGCAACGCCTGCGCCGCGACCTGCTGCGTGCGGCGTTGCTGGCTGCGCTGGCGCTCGCCGCCGCCTGGGCCTGGCGGCATCCGTGGGCGCAGCGCCTGCGCGTCGGCTGGGAGTTGGCGCGCGCGCCGGCGCCGACGGCCCTGCACATGCCGGTCGAAGGCGTGGATCCGCGGCGCGTGGCCGCCACCTTCGGCGCGCCGCGCGGGCGCGACCGCCAGCACGCCGGCGTGGACATCTTCGCCAGACGCGGCACGCCGGTGGTGTCTGCGACGCGCGGCATCGTCGTGGCCATCGCCGACCGCGGCCTCGGCGGCCGCCAGGTCTGGGTGCTGGGCCCGGCCCGGCAGCGGCACTACTACGCGCACCTGCAGGCGTGGGCACCGGGGCTGCAGGTCGGCGACCTGGTGCAGCCCGGCGACCCGCTGGGCGCGGTGGGCGACAGCGGCAACGCGCGCGGCACGCCGCCGCACCTGCACTATGGCGTCTACGCCGAGGGCGGCGCCTATGATCCGCTGCCGCTGCTGCGCGCGGCTCGCTGAACGGACGCACTGGAACAGAGCGTCGCGAGCGACAGGCTCGTGGTGCCGCTCGCGCGCGCCTATCTTGGAGGCACACCCCGCGTGCGCCACTGCCATGACCGCCTCCCAACGCTATCGCGTCACCGTCACCCCGATCCAGGACGACGGCCTGCCCTGCCAGGGCCGCTGCACCATCGAACTGGAGGCGCGCTGTCGGCAGGACTGGATGCGCCTGCTCGAGGCGGCACAGCGCCAGCCCGGACTGCGCGGCGACGAGCGCGCCGCACTGATCGTCGGTACGCAGTTGCTGCGCGGCCTGGGCGAGCGCAGCGGGGGAGAGGCGCGTGAACTGCTGGCGCCGCTGCAGCCGGCGCTGGACGCGCTACTGGCACGGCTGGCGCTGCCGGCCGCCTGAGCGACGACTCCCGCGCCGCCGGTTCCGCTAATCGCGCATTCACCGGCCACCGTTATGGTGAATTCCTCTCGTTCGCCCAGGGCTTCCCGATGATCTTCCGCAAGTTCACCCTGCGCGCGGCGGCGCTGCTGGCGCTCGCCGTCGCCACCCAGGCCCAGGCCGAGCCGACCATCCAGGGCCACCAGGTCAGCGTCGGTGCCGCCGACGTGCAGCATTACCTGGACAGCAGCTTCCCGCAGACGCACAAGGCGTTGGGCGGGCTGCTCAAGATGACCGTCCGCGATCCGAAGCTGAGCCTGCCGCCGGGCGACCGCCTGAAGATGCAGTTCGACCTGAGCATGGCCACCGGCGGCGGCACGCCAACGCCACTGGGCCAGGTCCTGCTGACCAGCGCCCTGCGCTATGACCAGCAGAGCCAGAGCTTCCACCTGCAGTCCCCGACCATCGATGATTTCCGCCCGGCTGCCAATGGCGGCAAGCTCGACGCCAATACGCGTGAGCTGCTCAATGCCTGGCTGGAGGATTACGCGCGCAAGGAGCCGATCTACAAGCTCGATCCGCGCCTGACCGCGATGCTGGGCGATGTGCAGATCCAGTCGGCCGGCGTGGAAAACGGTTCGCTGGCGGTGCGTTTCAACCAGGACATCGGCAAGCTGGTGCCGGCGGGCATGCTTCCCGCGCAGTAACCCACGCGACGTCCGGGGTGCGGCGGCAGCCGCCACCAGCAGCGCACGTAGAAACGGCGGCCTCGGCCGCCGTTTCTGTTTCTGGGGGGCTCCCGCATCCGCCACCATCGCGGCGGCGCAGGCGAATCGCCAGGCCTCAGCCCAGCGCTTTGGCCACCGCCTGCGCGAACGCCGGGATGTCGTCCGGCTTGCGGCTGGTGATCAGGTTGCCATCCACCACCACCTCCTGATCCGCCCAGCGCCCGCCGGCATTGGACAGGTCGGTCTTCAGCGACGGCCACGAGGTCACCTGGCGGTCGCGCACGAGCCCGCTTTCAGCCAGCAGCCACGGCCCGTGGCAGATCGCCGCCACCGGCTTGCCGGCGCTGGCGAAGGACTGGATGAAGGCGATCGCGGTCGGCTCGGTGCGCAGGCTGTCCGGGTTGATGACGCCGCCCGGCAACACCAGCGCGTCGTAGTCGCCGGCCTGGGCCTGCTGCAGGCGCTTGTCCACCGGCACGCTGTCGCCCCAGTCCTTCTTGTTCCAGCCGCGGATGCTGCTCGCGTCGCCCGGCGCGATCACGTCGACCTGGGCGCCCCAAGATTCGAGCAGACGCTTGGGTTCCTGCAGTTCCGACTGTTCGAAACCGTCGGTGGCCAGGACGGCCACTTGTTTGCCGGCAAGGGAAGGCATTGCGCTCATGGGACACTCCTCGAGTAGGGGAGCCCCACCGTAGAAACGCGCCGGTGGCAGTGCCGTGAACCGCGCGTCGGCGCGGCGTGCACGGCTGGACGCGACCTCAGCGCTTGGGCTGCAGCATGGTGCCGGTGCAGTTCTTGGCGCCGCAGCGGCATTCCCAGATCTTCTTCAGCCGCGGCGTGTGCCGCTCGGCCAGGGTGATGCCGTAGTTGTAGGTGAGTTCTTCGCCGGGCTTGATGTCGCGCAGCGCCTCGATCACCACCTTGTCCTTGCGGCGGTCATCGCCCTCGGCCTCGACGATCACCGCTTCGCAGTTCGGCGCACAGCTGTGGTTGATCCAGCGCGCGTCGTTGCCTTCGTAGTTGGCGTCGATCACGTAGTCGTCGCTGAGGGTGAACAGGAAGGTGTGCCCGGTCTCGACGTCGCCGGCCTCGTCGCGGTCGACCTCGGCGTGGCTGCGGCGGCGGCCCTTGTACTCGATGACCCGCTCGCCTTTCTTGAGCGGCAGCACGGCGAACACGCCGTTGCCATGGATGCGGGACTTGCGGGCGGCGATCTTGCGGGGCATGCGGCGATCCGGACAGGAAAGCCTAGATTCTGGCGCACATCGCCCGCGATCCCAAGTCCGCGCCTCCCGGTCCGGCGACCGCGGCCGCCGCGATCGCCCAATCGCCGCGATCGAAAGAAAAGATGAATGGCCCGGTTGGACGCTGCGGCGCAAAAGAGTACAATTTCGGTCCGCATTGAAAAACCACCGCGTCTCCATGCTCCGCGTCACCAAGCTCACCGATTACGCCACCGTCGTGCTGACCGTGCTCGCCGCGCGTCCGAACGAAGTGCTGAGCGCGACCGAACTGGCCGAACAGGCCGGGCTGGAGCCGCCCACGGTCAGCAAGCTGCTCAAGCCGTTGGCCCAGGCCGGCCTGGTCGAGGGCCTGCGCGGCGTGCGCGGCGGCTACCGGCTGGCACGCCCGGCCGACGCCATCACCCTGATCCAGATCGTCGAGGCGATGGAAGGCCCGCTGGCGATCACCGAATGCAGCCACCACGGCAGCCAGTGCAGCATCGCCCAGACCTGCGGCGTGCGTTCCAACTGGCGGTTGATCAACGACGTGGTCGCCGATGCGCTGCGCGGCGTGACCCTGGCGCAGATGCTTCACCCCCTCCCCCCCTCCGGCGATCCGAAACGGCGTCCCATCGCC
Organism: Xanthomonas sp. LMG 12462; assembly: GCF_009192885.1. Taxonomy (NCBI): domain Bacteria; kingdom Pseudomonadati; phylum Pseudomonadota; class Gammaproteobacteria; order Lysobacterales; family Lysobacteraceae; genus Xanthomonas; species Xanthomonas sp. LMG 12462. The sequence continues at coordinate 45,294 of NZ_NMPP01000006.1, forward strand.
GTGCGGTTCGCGACCACCTGACCTGTAGGCAGCCCCATGGCCACCGAAAACGCTGAAATCCTGGAACGGCTGGGACGTCGCTACGACGCCGGCTTCGTCACCGACATCGAATCCGATTCGTTCCTGCCCGGCCTGAACGAGGACGTCGTGCGCGCCCTGTCCGTGAAGAAGGACGAGCCGGAATGGATGACCGAGTGGCGCCTGGCCGCCTACCGGCACTGGCTGAAGATGCCGATGCCGCACTGGGCCAAGCTGGACATCGCGCCGATCGACTTCCAGGCGCTGAGCTACTACTCCGCGCCCAAGGGCCCGAAGTACGCCTCGCTGGACGAGGTGCCGAAGGAGCTGCTGGACACCTACGACAAGCTGGGCGTGCCGCTGCACGAGCGCGCCAAGCTGGCCGGCGTGGCGGTGGACGCGGTGTTCGATTCGGTCTCGGTCGGCACCACCTTCCGCAAGGAACTGGCCGAGAAGGGCGTGATCTTCTGCTCGATGTCCGAGGCGATCAAGGAACACCCGGAGCTGGTCAGGCAGTACCTGGGCAGCGTGGTGCCGGTCGGCGACAACTTCTTCGCCGCGCTCAACTCGGCGGTGTTCTCCGACGGTAGCTTCGTGTTCATCCCCAAGGGCGTGCGCTGCCCGATGGAGCTGAGCACCTATTTCCGCATCAACGCCGGCCACACCGGCCAGTTCGAGCGCACCCTGATCGTGTGCGAGGACAAGGCCTACGTGTCCTACCTGGAAGGCTGCACCGCGCCGATGCGCGACGAGAACCAGCTGCACGCGGCGGTGGTCGAGCTGGTGGCGCTGGAGGACGCGGAGATCAAGTACTCCACCGTGCAGAACTGGTACCCGGGCGACGAGGAAGGCCGCGGCGGCATCTACAACTTCGTGACCAAGCGCGGCGAATGCCGCGGCGCGCGCAGCAAGATCACCTGGACCCAGGTCGAGACCGGTTCGGCGATCACCTGGAAGTACCCGTCCTGCGTGCTACTGGGCGACGACTCGGTGGGCGAGTTCCACTCGGTGGCGCTGACCCATCACCGCCAGCAGGCCGACACCGGCACCAAGATGATCCACGTCGGCAAGCGCACCAAGAGCAAGATCGTCAGCAAGGGCATCAGCGCCGGCCGCGGGCAGAACACCTACCGCGGCCTGGTCAAGGTGGAGCGCAGTGCCGAGGGCGCGCGCAACTACACCCAGTGCGACTCGCTGCTGATCGGCAAACAGTGCGGCGCGCATACCTTCCCGTACATCGAGGTCAAGCATCCGACCGCGACCGTCGAGCACGAGGCCACCACCTCCAAGATCAGCGACGACCAGTTGTTCTACTGTCGTGCCCGCGGCATCGACCAGGAAAACGCGGTGTCGATGATCGTCGATGGCTTCTGCAAGCAGGTGTTCCGCGAACTGCCGATGGAGTTTGCGGTGGAAGCCAAGAAGCTGCTGGAAGTCTCGCTCGAAGGCTCGGTCGGCTGACGCCTTTCCTTCTCCCTCTGGGAGAAGGTGGCGCGAAGCGCCGGATGAGGGTACGTGCGCAGCCTCGCACACCCAAACCCGCGAGATGCTTCGCACCGCACCCTCACCCCAACCCCTCTCCCGGTGGGAGAGGGGCTACATCAAAGAATTCTGACGGACCATCCCATGCTCACCATAGAAAACCTCCACGCCTCCGTCGCCGGCAAGGACATCCTCAAGGGCCTGTCGCTGCAGGTGAAGCCGGGCGAAGTGCACGCCATCATGGGCCCCAACGGCGCCGGTAAGTCCACCCTGGGCAACGTGCTGGCCGGCCGCGACGGCTATGAAGTCACCAACGGCAGCGTGCGCTTCGACGATGCCGACCTGCTCGAACTGGAACCGGAGGAGCGCGCCGCTGCCGGCCTGTTCCTGGCCTTCCAGTACCCGGTGGAAATCCCCGGCGTGAACAACACCTACTTCCTGCGCGCCGCGCTCAACGCGCAGCGCAAGGCGCGTGGCGAGGCCGAGCTGGATTCGATGCAGTTCCTCAAGCTGGTCCGGCAGAAGCTGGCGGTGCTGCACCTGAAGGACGAACTGCTGCATCGCGGCGTCAACGAGGGTTTCTCCGGCGGCGAGAAGAAGCGCAACGAGATCTTCCAGCTGGCGGTGCTGGAACCGAAGCTGGCGATCCTCGACGAGACCGACAGCGGCCTGGACATCGACGCGCTCAAGACCGTGGCCGAAGGCGTCAACGCGCTGCGCTCGCCGGAGCGCGCGTTCGTGGTGATCACCCACTACCAGCGCCTGCTCGACTACATCAAGCCGGACGTGGTGCATGTGCTGGCCGACGGCCGCATCGTGCAGACCGGCGGCCCCGAGCTGGCGCTGGAGCTGGAAGCGCACGGCTATGCCTGGCTGAAGGAGCGCGTGGCGCCCGAGGCGGCGGTGCAATGAGCGCCCTGCTCGACTCGCTGGCCGCCGCGTTCCACGGCGATGCCGCACGCCGCGCGCCGCTGGAGCAGGCGCTGCGCGACGGCCTGCCCGGCACGCGCAGCGAAGCCTGGAAGTACACCTCGCTGCGCGCACTGGAACGGCGCAGCTTCGCGCCTGCACCGCAGAACGCGCCGGCGGTGGACGCGGCCTTGCTCGACGGTATCCCGGCGCCGCGCCTGGTGTTCGTCAACGGCCGCGCCAGCGATGCGCTGTCGGATCTGAGCGACCTGCCGGCCGGGGTGGAGCTGCAGCGGCTGTCGACCATCCTGCGCAGCGGTGACGATGCCATGCGCTTCCTCGGCCGCCGCTTCGAACGCAGCGACGAGGTGTTCGCCCAGCTCAACGCCGCCCTCGCCGACGAAGGCTGCGTGCTGCGGGTGGACGCCGGCGTGCGCGTGGAGCAGCCGCTGCACCTGGTCTTCGTCTCCACCGCCGCCGAGGCCGACCTGGCCTGGCACCACCGCCACCTGATCGAACTGCGCCAGGACGCGACGCTGGCACTGGTCGAGCATCATCTGCATGGCAGCGATGCCGCGCACCTGAGCAACAGCCTGGCGCACGTGCACCTGGCCGCCGGCGCGCAACTGAGCCACGCCCGCGTGCAGGACGAGGCGGCCGGCGTCACCGCGCTGCTGCGTACCGATGCGGTGCTGGCGCGCGACGCGCAGTACCGGCGTGTGGACCTCGAACTGGGCGGCGCGCTGGCCCGGCACGAACTCAACGTGCGCCTGGAGGGCGACAACGCCCGACTGGTCGCCAACGGCGTGCTGCTCGGCAACGGCCGGCGCCAGCTCGACACCCGCCTGGGCATCGAGCACATCGCCCGCGACACCGCCTGCGAGCTGCTGTGGCGCGGTGTCGCCACCGGGCGCAGCCGCGTGGCCTTCCATGGCGGCATCCGCATCCGCCACGGCGCCGACGGCACCGACGCGGCGCTGTCGAACAAGAACCTGCTGCTGTCCGCCGACGCCGAGATCGACACCCAGCCGGTGCTGGTGATCGATGCCGACGAGGTCAAGGCCGCGCACGGCGCCACCGTCGGCCAGCTCGATGCCAATGCGCTGTTCTACCTGCGCTCGCGCGGGCTGCCGCAGGAACGCGCGCAGCAACTGCTGACTGCCGCGTTCTGCCGCGAGCCGGTCGGCGCGCTGGAACCGGCGCTGGGCGAAGGCCTGCTGGCGCGGCTGGAGCGGGCGCTGAGCGACGCGGGCGTGGCATGAACGGGCCCGCCGTGCACAGCGCCACGCCGCAGGCGCCGGACTGGGATGCGGTCCGCCGCGACTTCCCGCTGCTGATGCGGGAAGTGCACGGCAAGCCGCTGGTGTACTTCGACAACGCCAACACCGGGCAAAAGCCGCTGCAGGTGATCGCGGCGACCGATGCGTTCTATCGCCGCCACAACGCCAACGTCAGTCGCGCGGTGCACGCGCTCGGCAGCGAGGCGACCGAGGCCTACGAGGGCGCGCGGACCCGGCTGGCCCGCTTCCTCAACGTGCGCGCCGACGAGCTGGTGCTGTGCAGCGGCGCCACCTTCGCGCTGAACCTGGTGGCGTACTCGTGGGCACTGCCGCGGCTGCGCGCCGGCGACACCATCCTGGTGTCGCGCATGGAGCACCACGCCAACATCGTGCCCTGGCAACTGGTCGCGCAATGCACCGGCGCCACGGTCAAGGTCGCCGAGATCACCGCCGACGGCGCGCTGGACCTGGACGCGCTGCGCGCGGCGATGACAGCCGACGTCAAGCTGCTGGCCCTGGCGCACGTCTCCAACGTGCTGGGCACGGTCAACCCGGTGCGCGAGATCTGCCGCGAGGCGCGCAAGCGCGGCATCGTCAGCGTCATCGACGGGTCGCAGGCCGCGCCGCACCGGCCGCTGGACGTGGCCGCGATCGGCTGCGACTTCTACGCCATCACCGGCCACAAGATGTGCGGCCCGACCGGCACCGGCGCGCTGTGGGCGCGGCGCGAGCACCTGCAGGCGATGCCGCCGTTCCTGGGCGGCGGCGAGATGATCAAGGAAGTCAGCTTCGACGGCACCGTGTTCAACGACCCGCCGCACAAGTTCGAGGCTGGTACTCCGAACATCGCCGGCTTCGTCGGCCTCGGCGCGGCGGTGGACTATCTGCAGGGGATCGGACTGCAGCACGTGGAAGCGCGCGAGGCCGAACTGCTCGCGCACCTCACCGAGGAACTGCAGCGGATCGACGGCCTGCGCCTGTTCGGCACCGTACCGGGCAAGGCCGCGGTGGTCTCGTTCCTGATCGAGGGCGCCCACGCCCACGACCTGGCCACCCTGCTCGACCTGGAAGGCGTGGCCGTGCGCTCAGGCCAGCACTGCGCGCACCCCCTGCTGCAGTTCTACGGCGTCGCCGCCACCTGCCGCGCCTCGCTGGCGTTCTACAACACGCACGCCGAGATCGAGCGTTTCGTGGCGGCGTTGCGGAAGGTGCGGGCGCTGTTGGGGTGATTGAAGCTGAGAATCGGGAGCAGGGAATCGGGAATCGGCAAAGCGCTCCACGTACGGACTGTGCCTAGCGGGCAAAACGTGTCCTCGCCTCCTTGAGAGCGCGAATTTCGATTCCCGATTCACCATTCCCCATTCCCGGCGGCACGCCCTAGAATCGGCCCATGCACACCCTCACCTTCCGCACCGCCACCGTCGACGATCTCGACGCCATCGCCGCCCTGGTCACCTCGGCCTATCGCGGCGACAGCAGCCGCGTCGGCTGGACCACCGAAGCCGACCTGCTCGACGGCAACCGCATCGACCGCGAGGTGCTGCGCGCCGACATCCTGCGTCCGCGCAGCCTGGTGTTGCTGGCCGAGCGCGATGGCGAATTGATCGCCTGCGCGCATGTCGCCGACGAGGACGGCGCCGGCTATTTCGGCATGTTCTCGGTGCAGCCGCAGGCGCAGGGCAGCGGCCTGGGCAAGACCGTGCTGGCCGAGGCCGAACGCATCGCCTGGCAGGAATGGCGGTTGCCGCTGATGCGGATGACCGTGATCGATCTGCGCGAGGAACTCATCGCCTTCTATGAGCGCCGTGGCTATCGTCGCACCGGCATCAAGAAGCCGTTTCCGTACGGCGACGCGCGCTTCGGCCTGCCAAAGCGCGACGACCTGCGTTTCGAGGTGCTGGAAAAGCCGCTGGGCGGTGCCGCATGAGCGAGACCTGGACCTTCGTCTGCGCCGACGGCGAACTGGCGCCCGGCGAAATGAAGACGGTGTGGGACGAAGTGACCGACACGCCGATCGTGGTGTTCAACTTCGATGGTCAGTTCTATGCGCTGGAAGACCGCTGCAGCCACGAGGACTACGAGCTGTCCCCCGGCACCTTCGACCCTGCTGCCGGCAGCATCGAATGCGTGCTGCACGGCGCCCGCTTCGACGTGCGCGACGGCCGCGCCCTGTGCGCGCCGGCCTACGGCCCGGTGCCGAAGTTTCCGGTGAAGTCCGAACACGGCGGGCTGTGGACGCGCGACGACCGCGGTTGAAGCCGCGCGTTTTCGTCGCGACCCGGCGCTGACCGCGTCCTTCGCCATCTCTGCAGCGCCGCTCACGGCGATCGCCACATCAAGCGCCCTTACCTGCAGCAAGCGCAACGCTTGCTGGCACGTTGTGCGTGCGCGCCGGCAAGGCGGCAACCGGGATGGAAAGGCCATCTCGATCGATCCGATTCAAGATCCCGATCCCTCGGCCGCTAGGGGAGACGATGTAGACGGATATGCAACTTCGTCACGATTACGTGAAATATCCGTTGCATTTCGTATCGGTTATTTATGCGACCACCCCTGGTACTCCCATCCCCCTTGCTAGGACCAGAGCATGACCGCTCTTCTGCACCGCTTTAACGTCTCCAGACGCCTCTCCATCGCGTTCGGCCTGCTCATCCTGCTGTCCTGCGGGCTGGTGGTCGGCGGCCTGGTCACCCTGTCGCAGGCGCGCAGCCAGTTGGACACCGTCGCCCGCCGCACCGTGTCCAGCATCGTCTATACCAACGAAATGCTCGATGCCAGCTCGGACATCGGCATCCAGTTGCGCAACATCGTGCTGCCGACCACGCAGGAAGAGAACATCGCCTTCGCCAAGATCATGGTGACGGAACTGCGCCGTTATCGCGAATACTGCACCAAGCTGTTCGCCATCCCCGCCACCAGCGCGCGCGATCGCGCCTTGCGCGAGCAGATGAACCGGACCTACGCGCAGGCGAGCGAGGTCAACCAGCAAGTGCTGGAACTGGGCCTGACCTACAAGTCCGACGACGCGATGAAGGTGCTGCTGCAGCAGGCGGCGCCGGCCACCCAGCGTTGGCGCGAAGCGATCGGCGCCTACGCCGGATGGCAGCGCCACAACGGCGAACAGGCCTATGCCGACGCGACCGCGGTGATGGCACGCGGCCGCTTCCTGCTGATCGCCGGCGGCCTGGCCGTGGTGTTGGTCAGCAGCCTGCTGGCCTGGCTGATCACCCGCAGCCTGACCGTGCCGCTGGCCCGCGCGACCCGCGCCGCCGAGGCCATCGCCGAGGGCCGCCTGGACAACGACGTGGCCACCGACGCGCGCGACGAGCCCGGCCGCCTGCTGCTGGCGATGGGCCGCATGCAAAACCAGCTGCAACGCTTCTCCCGCGAGACCGTTCTGATGATCGAGCTGCACGCCGACAAGGACATCAGCCACCGCATGCCGCAGGACTTCCCCGGCGTGTACGGCGAACTGAGCAAAGGCATCAACACCATGATGTTCGAGCACCTGGACGCCATCGTCGAGGCGGTCGAGATCCTCAACGAATACGCCAACGGCGATCTGCGCCGCGATGCGCGCCGGCTGCCCGGCAGCCGTGCGGTGCTGCACGAGTCGATGGATGCGGCCAAGGCCAGCCTGCTGGCGATCAATACCGAGATCAAGCGCCTGGCCGCCGCAGCGGCGGCCGGCGACTTCAGCGCCCGCGGCGATGCGGCCAGTTTCCAGCACGACTTCCGCCTGATGGTGCAGGACCTCAACGCGATGATGGAGGTCAGCGACGTCAATCTGGGCAAGCTGTCGGCGTTGCTGCAGTCCATCGCTGCCGGCGACCTCACCACCCGCATGCATGGCGACTTCCACGGCGTGTTCGCACGGATGCGCGAGGACGCCAACGCCACCACCGACCAGTTGACCGGCATCGTCGCGCGCATCCAGACCGCGGCCAGCAGCATCAGCGCCGCCGCCGGCGAGATCGCCAGCGGCAACGACGACCTGTCGCGCCGCACCGAGCAGCAGGCCGCCAGCCTTGAGGAAACCGCAGCCTCGATGGAAGAGTTGACCTCGACCGTGCGCCAGAACGCCGAACACGCCCGCCAGGCCAACCAGTTGGCGGTCGGTGCCGCCTCGGTGGCCTCGCAGGGCGGCATGGTGGTGGGCCAGGTGGTCGAAACCATGAGCGGCATCGAGGCCTCGTCGAAGAAGATCGCCGACATCATCTCGGTGATCGACGGCATCGCCTTCCAGACCAACATCCTGGCACTCAACGCCGCGGTCGAAGCCGCCCGCGCCGGCGACCAGGGCCGCGGCTTCGCGGTCGTCGCCACCGAAGTCAGGACCCTGGCGCAGCGCTCGGCCAACGCCGCCAAGGAGATCAAGACGCTGATCGACGAGTCGGTCGGCCGCGTTGCCGAGGGATCTGCCCTGGTCGACCAGGCCGGCAAGACCATGCAGGAGATCGTGGGCTCGGTGCAGCGTGTGACCGACATCATGGGCGAGATCTCGGCGGCGTCGCAGGAACAGTCGGCGGGCATCGAGCAGGTCAACCAGACCGTCACCCAGATGGACGAGGCCACCCAGCAGAATGCGGCACTGGTGGAGGAAGCCACGGCGGCGGCGCGCTCGATGGAAGACCAGGCCGGCCAACTCACCCAGGCGGTGGCGCTGTTCAAGATCGAGGCGGGCGGCAACGCGTCGCCGGGCATGGCGCGCACCGTGACCGTGCAGCGCGCCCGAGCGCACGCCGAGGCGCTCGAACCCGCGGCCTGAGTGGTGTCTCGGCATGGCCTGCGGCGCGCACGATCGGCGCGCCGCAGGCCATCTTCGCGGCATGCGCTGGCGCCCACACCTGGCGGCGCCGGAGCCGGCTGCGGCACACTGTGCGCCTCCCCCTTGCGAGCGCGCCCATGAAGATCGTCGAAGTCCGCCACCCGCTGGTACAGCACAAGATCGGCCTGTTGCGCGACGCGGCGCTGAGCACCAAGGGCTTCCGCGAACTGGTCACCGAGCTGGGCACCCTGCTCGGCTATGAGGCCACCGCCGACCTGGAGACCGAGACCCACACCATGGACGGCTGGGCCGGCCCGACCCAGGTGCAGCGCATCGCCGGCGCCAAGATCACCCTGGTGCCGATCCTGCGTGCCGGGCTGGGCATGCTGCCCGGCGTGCTGGCGCTGATTCCCGCGGCACGGGTCAGCGTGGTCGGCCTGCAGCGCGACGAGGAGACGCTGCAACCGGTGCCCTACTTCGAACGTCTCACCGGACGACTGGAGGAGCGCGACGCGCTGATCCTGGATCCGATGCTGGCCACCGGCGGCACCCTCATCGCCACCGTGGACATGCTCAAGCGCGCCGGCGCGCGGCGGATCAAGGGCATCTTCCTGGTCGCCGCGCCGGAGGGCCTGCAGGCGCTGGAAGCGGCGCATCCGGACGTGGAGGTGTACACCGCCGCCATCGACGACCATCTCAACGAGAAGGGCTACATCCTGCCAGGCCTGGGCGACGCCGGCGACCGCATCTTCGGCACCCGTCTGGGCTAGGGCGTGTCATCAATCCCCGAGCATGCCGCGCCGCGGTTGCGCATGCCTGTGGCAAGGAAGAACGAGGAAGTGGATGTGCGTCCACGCCCGAGCGATAACGCGGCCATGGGCGCGCGCAATCGCGGCGCGGCATACTCGGGAATCGGTGACACGCCCTAAGCGGCGCCATCCGCGCCGTCCAGCATCAGCGCTGCAGCACCTGCAGCGCGGCACTCACGTACACCAGCGGCGCATTCCAGTTGATCGCCACTTCGTTGGTGGCGTAGCTGCATTCCTTGTCCAGGTACGACAGCGCCGGCAACGACGACGTGTAGGCGTGCTTGCACGCGTCGGCGTCCTGCTGCCCCGGCTGCGGACCGCCCACCAGCCATCCCGGCACCGGCGTGGCGACGCCGTCGGCGATGGAGATGCGATGGTGGATGTGCATCGGCGAGCGCGCGCCGATGCCGGTGACGAAGGACATGCCCAGCGGGTTGCGGCCGAGCACGTAGTCCAGCTGCGACTGCGCGGCCTGCAGGTATTCGGGCTTGTGCTGCAGCTGGTAGGCCTGCAGCAGCATCATCGCCTGGTTCATCGCGGTGGCGTTGCTGCCCCAGTGGAAATCGGCGTCGCGCATGGTCACGCGCCAGGCCGAGCCCTGCCACACCTGCACCAGGTGATCGGCCAGACCCTCGATCTCGTCGGCGATGCGCGCCTGGTCGGCACGCGGGGTCAGCCGCGCGCGGTGCTGCGCCAGCGACATCCACGCCAGCCCGCCGACCTGGCGCCAGTCGGGCACGCTGGCCGGCACCTTGCGCGCCATCGCCGCCTCGTAGAAGGCGTCGTCGGCGGTGGCCAGGTACAACTCGGTCGCGGCCCAGGCGAACTCGTCGTCGAACCGGGTGTCCTCGTAGGCGCCGGTATGCACGTCGGCCGGTTGCTTGTAGGTCACGTCCGGATGCGCCTGCGCCCACGCCCAGGCGCGCCGCGAGGCCTCCAGCATGCGCGTGGAGATGCCGCCGAACTGCGCATCGTACGGCGCGTAGATGCGGCTGGCCTGGGCCATCACCGCGGCGAAGTCGAGCGTGGCGGCGGTGCTCTTCTGCACCACGTAGCGCGGCGCGCGCGCCTGGTCCGGCATCTGCATGCCGGCGAAGTCCAGGTTGGTGAGCTTGTGGTACACGCCGCCGTCGTGCGGGTCCTGCATCGCCAGCAGCCACTGCAGGTTCCAGTCGACCTCGCGCAGGATGTCCGGCACGTCGCCGCCGCTGTCGGGAATGCCTTCCGGGTGCGTGCTGAAGTAGGTGGGGAACTGCTCGTAGGCGGCCAGCAGGGTATAGACGGTGATGCCGGAGCTGACCACGTACTTGTTGTAGTCGCCGGCGTCGTACCAGCCCTTGGGCGCGGCGATCACGGTGCCGGCCGGGCGCTCGGGCGAGGCCGCCGAGGCATGCACCAGCACGTGGTCGTCGGGATGGCCGGCAGCGCGCGCGTGGCGGCCGGCGTAGGTGCCGTCCAGCGCGGTGCTGGCGCGGTTGTAGTAGTAGGCCTTGAGCGCGGCGCGCGACAGCGCGTTGTAGGCGTCTTCGCCGATGGCGAAGCTGTCCGAGGGCGGCAGGCCGTCGACCTGCAGGCGGTAGCGGCCCGGCGTGCGCAACGCGGAGAAATCGGCGATGCGCACGGTCTGTTGCGCCGGCGGCCACGCCGCGGCGGCGCCGAGGGTGCCGCGCAGCACCACCTCGTCGCTGTCGGCGCGCACAATTGAGAACGCGTCGCCATGCCCATCCGGCACCACCGCCAGCTTGCTCGCGGCAGGCAGGAAACCGACCTGGTTCAGGCGGATCGGCGACGGCACGGTGGTGTCGGCATGCGAGGTGCAGCCGCCCAGCAACAGGCAGGCGAGGAACAGGCAGGACAGGGCATGGGGCAGCTTCATGCGCCGATACTGGCCGGCCATGATGACGGCTGCAAGCGCCACGTTGCGGACGCGCTGGCAGCGGTTCAAGACGCGGCGTTGGACGGCCGCATGCTGCGTTTCTGACAGCGCCGTCAGTGAGGCGTCAGCGTGGGGTCGCCATGCGGCTCCTACGGTGACGGCCTGTCCCCGCTGCCGGCGCCGCCCCGTGACCGCCCTGCCCCCACCGCCCGTTTCCCGTCGCCTGGCGCCGCTCGTGCTGCTGCTGAGTGTGCTGCTGCTCGGCGGCTGCATGGCCGGCCCGGACTACGTGCGCCCGGCGCCGCCGGCCGCCGCGCAGCAGCCGTTCGAAGAGGCCGACGGCCGCTGGACGCCCGCCGCGCCGGCCGCCGCCGACCCGGCGGTGGCATGGTGGACCCGCTATGGCGATCCGCAGCTGGACGCCCTGGTCGAACAGGCCGACAGCGCCAACCAGACCCTGCGCCAGGCCGAGGCGCGCTATCGGCAGGCGCAGGCGCTGGTCGGCAGCGCGCGGGCGGCCGAGGCGCCGACGCTGGGCGTGCAGGCCGCGGCCACGCGCGAGCGCAGCGTCACCTCCAAGCCGGGGCTGCGCGACGCCGATACGCTGGGGTTCAGCGCCAGTTGGGAGCCTGACTTCTGGGGCAAGGTCCGGCGCAGCGTCGAACAGGCCGGCGACAACGCCCAGGCCAGCGCCGCCGATCTGGCGCAGGCGCGGCTGTCGCTGCAGGCCGCGGTGGTCGCCGATTACCTGCAGCTGCGCTTCGACGACCAGACCCTGGCGCTGTACCAGCGCACCCTGGCCGGCTATCGCGACGCGCTGCGGCTGACCCAGGCCCGTGTGCGCGCGGGAGTCGCCAGCGCCGCCGATGTGGCTGCGGCCGAAGCCACCCTGCACAGCACCGAAGCCGCATCGACCGATCTGGCGCTGTCGCGCCGGCAACTGGACCACGCGCTGGCGGTGCTGCTCGGCCACACCCCCGCCGAATTCTCGCTGGCGGCCAGCGACGCACCGTTGCCGGCGCTGCCGCCGACCCCGCAAGCGCTGCCCTCGGTACTGCTGCAGCGGCGCCCGGACATCGCCGGCGCCGAGCGGCGCATGGCCGCGGCCAATGCCGGCATCGGCATCGCCGTGGCGGCCTGGTTCCCGACCCTGTCGCTGAGCGCCAGCGGCGGCTACGACGGCGCCGGGCTGGCCTCGCTGCTGAGCGTGCCGAACCGGGTCTGGGCGGTGGGCGCAGCGCTGGCCGGCACGCTGTTCGACGGCGGCGCCCGCCACGCGCAGCGCGCGCAGGCGCAAGCCACCTTCGACGCGGCCGCGGCGACCTACCGGCAGACCGTATTGAGCGCGTTCCAGGGCGTGGAGGACCAGCTCGCCGCCACGCGCGAACTGGCGCGCGAGGAGCAGCAACAGCGGCGCGCCGCCGACGCCGCGCAGCAGGCCGAGCGCGTGCTGATGGACCAATACCGGGCCGGCACCGCGCTGTACAGCGCCGTGATCACCGCCCAGGCCAACGCGCTGGAAGCGCAACGCACGTTGCTGCAGGTGCAAGCGCGCCAGTTCGGCGCCCAGGTCGCGCTGCTGGTCGCGCTGGGCGGCGACTGGGACAGCGCCCGTCTCCCCGCCGTGCGCGGCGCCTCGCCGGGCGCCACGCCGGCTCCTGTCCTCCCGGAGTAGCCCATGTCCACCGCCGCGCCCACCCGCCCTGCCGATCCGCCACCGCGCCATGCCATGCCACGGCGGCGCTGGCCATTCGTCGCCGCCACAGTGCTGGTCGCGCTGCTGCTGGCGGTGTGGTTGCGCCCGCGCCATGCACCGACCAAGGCCACGCCGCCGGTGCCGGTGACCAGCGCGCCGGTGCTGCGCAAGGACGTGCCGATCCGCCAGACCGGGATCGGCACGGTGCTGCCGATCGCCTCGGTGACCGTGCACTCGCGCATCGATGGGCAACTGATCGACGTGGGCTTCAGCGAAGGCCAGGACGTCAAGGCCGGGCAGGTGCTGGCACGACTGGATCCGCGCACCGACCAGGCGCAACTGGCCGCGGCCACCGCGCAGTTGGCGAAGGACAAGGCACAGCTGGGCAATGCGCAGGCCGACCTGCAGCGCTACACGCAACTGCTGCAGGACAACGCCACCACCCGCCAGACCCTGGACACGCAGAAGGCCCTGGTCACGCAACTGCGCGCCACCCTGCAGAGCGATGCGGCGGCGATCGACAACGCGCGGGTGCAACTGGACTTCACCACCATCCGCGCGCCGATCGACGGCCGCGCCGGCGCGCGCCTGGTGGATCCGGGCAACATCGTCCACGCCAGCGATGCCGGCGGCCTGGTGGTGCTGAACCAGATCGACCCGATCGCCGTGCAGTTCACCCTGCCGGAAAGCACGTTCCAGCAGATCAACCGCGCATTGCAGGCCGCACCGGCCAGCGTCGGCGTGGACGCGGTCGACCACGGCAGCGGACAGGTGCTGGCGCACGGCACGCTGGCCCTGCTCAACAACCAGATCGACACCAGCACCGGCACCATCGCGATGAAGGCGCACTTCCCCAATTCCGGGCACACGCTGTGGCCGGGGCAGACGGTGGATGCGCGCATCACCCTGGGCATGCGCAGCGGCGCGCTGGTGGTGCCGAGCGCGGCCGTGCAGCGCAGCCAGGACGGCGAGTTCGTGTACGTGGTCGGCAGCGACGGCAGCGTGCGCGACCAACCGGTGCAGGTGCTGGACGAGGCCGATGGCGAGAGCGTGATCGGCCAGGGCCTGCAGGCCGGCCAGCGCGTGGTGGTGGATGGGCAGTACCGGCTGCATCCGGGGGCGAAGGTAGTGGAGGCGAAGCCGGCCAGGCACGCCAAACCGGCCGCGGCGGGAGCGCACGCGTGAGCGTCTCGGCCGCTTTCATCAAACGCCCGATCGGCACCTCGCTGCTGGCCATGGCGCTGCTGTTGCTGGGCCTGGTGGCCTGGCCGCTGCTGCCGGTGGCGCCGTTGCCGCAGGTCGATTTCCCCACCATCCAGGTCTCGGCGAGTCTGCCCGGCGCCAGCCCGCAGACCATGGCCTCGAACGTGGCACAGCCACTGGAGCGGCAGCTGTCGCTGATCCCGGGCCTGAGCCAGATGACCTCGACCAGCGCGCTCGGCTCGACCCAGGTGACGCTGCAGTTCGACCTGGACCGCAACATCGACGCTGCCGCGCTCGATGTGCAGACCGCGATCAACGCCGCGTCCGGGCAGTTGCCGAGCGGGCTGCCGAGCGCACCGAGCTTCCGCAAGATCAACCCGGCCGAATCGGCGTCGCTGATCCTGGCGGTGCAGTCGCGGGTGTTGCCGCTGACCCAGGTCAACGACTACGCCGACAACGTGCTCGCGCAGCAGATCTCGCGCATCTCCGGGGTGGGCCTGGTCAACCTGTACGGTGCGCAGAAGCCGGCGGTGCGCGTGCAGGTGGATCCGGCCAAGCTGGCGGCGCTTGGCCTGAGCCTGGAGGACATCCGCTCGGTGATCGCCACCACCACGGTGAACGCGGCCACCGGCTCGATCGACGGCGCGCGCCAGGCCTTCACTGTCTCCACCAACGATCAACTGCTGCAGAGCCAGGCCTGGAACGACGCGGTGCTGGCCTGGCGCAACGGCGCGCCGATCCGCGTGCGCGACGTCGGCACCGCGGTGGACGGGCCGGAGAACGCCAAGATCGCCGCGTGGGGCTTCGCCGGCGCCGCCGCGCCGGCCGACAGCGGCATTGTCGACGGCCGCGCGATCATGATCGCCATCACCAAGCAGCCCGGCGCCAACGTCATCGACACGGTGGAACAGGTCAAGGCCGCGCTGCCCAGGCTGATGGCGTCGATCCCGCCCAGCGTCAGCGTCAAGATCCTCGCCGACCGCACGCAGAACATCCGCGCCTCGGTCAGGGACGTGGAGTTCACCCTGCTGCTGTCGATCGTGCTGGTGGTGGCGGTGATCTTCGTGTTCCTGCGCAGCGCGGTGGTCACCCTGATCCCGAGCCTGACCGTACCGCTGGCGATCCTCGGCACCGCCGCGCTGATGTACGTGCTCGGCTACAGCCTGGACAACCTGTCGCTGATGGGCCTGACCATCGCCGTCGGCTTCGTGGTGGACGATGCCATCGTGATGCTGGAGAACATCTACCGACACATCGAGGACGGCATGGCGCCGCTGCAGGCGGCGCTGCAGGGCGCGGCCGAGATCGGCTTCACCCTGGTCTCGATCTCGGTGTCGCTGGTGGCGGTGTTCATCCCGCTGCTGCTGATGGGCGGCATCGTCGGCCGGCTGTTCCGCGAGTTCGCGGTGACCGTGAGCCTGACCATCCTGGTGTCGCTGCTGGTGTCGCTGACCCTGACCCCGATGCTGTGCGCGCGCCTGCTCAAGCCACACGCCGAGCAGGCGCAGGGGCGCCTGGCGCGCGCGTTCGAGCGCGGCTTCGACGCGCTGCTGGCGGCCTACCGGCGCGGCCTGGAGACGGTGCTGCGGCACCCGCGGCTGACCCTGGCCAGCTTCCTGCTGACCGTGACCACCAGCGTGGCGCTGTTCGTGGTGATGCCCAAGGGCTTCTTCCCGCAGCAGGACACCGGCTTCATCTCCGGCACCGCCGATTCGGCGCAGGATTCGTCCTCGGCGGCGATGCGCACGCGCATGCTGCAACTGGCCGACATCATCCGCCGCGATCCGGACGTGCTGTCCTTCGGCATGCAGACCGGCGCCAGCACCTTCAACTCCGGCACCTTCTCGATCGCGCTCAAACCCAAGGACGCAGGCCGCACCGCCAGCGCCGATCAGGTGATCGCGCGGCTGCGCAAGCGCCTGGCGCACGTGCAGGGCGTCACCCTGTTCATGCAGGCCGGGCAGGACATCAACGTCGGCGGCCGCCTGGCCCGCACCCAGTACCAGTACACCCTGACCGACGCCAACCTGGACGAGCTGAACACCTGGGCGCCGAAGCTGCTGAAGGCATTTCGGGCGCTGCCGCAACTGACCGACGTCGCGTCCGACCAGCAGAACGCCGCGCCGATCGCCAGCCTGACCATCGACCGCCAGCGCGCGGCCAGCTTCGGCATCACCCCGCAGCAGATCGACGCGACCATCAACGACGCCATCGGCCAGCGCCAGGTCGCGCAGTACTTCACCCAGCTCAACAGCTACCACGTGGTGCTGGAAGTGACGCCGGCGCTGCAGGGCGATCCGTCGCTGTTCCAGCGGCTGTACCTGACCTCGCCGCTGACCGGCAAGCAGGTGCCGCTGTCCACCTTCGCCACGCTCGACACCAGCAAGACCGGCTACCTGTCGGTGAGCCACCAGGGCCAGTTCCCGGCGGTGACCATCTCCTTCAACCTGGCGCCGGGCGCGGCACTGGGCGATGCGGTGGACGCGATCCAGCAGGCCCAGGCGCAGCTGCGCGTGCCGGCCACGCTCAGCGGAAGCTTCCAGGGCACGGCGCAGGCGTTCAGCGCCTCGCTGCGCACCCAGCCGTACCTGATCCTGGCGGCGTTGATCGCGGTCTACATCGTGCTCGGCCTGCTCTACGAGAGCTACATCCACCCGCTGACCATCCTCTCCACCCTGCCCTCGGCCGGCGTCGGCGCGCTGCTGATCCTGATGGCCGGCGGCTACGACTTGAGCGTGATTGCGATGATCGGCATCATCCTGCTGATCGGCATCGTCAAGAAGAACGGGATCATGATGGTGGACTTCGCCCTGCATGCCGAACGCGAACGCGGGCTGTCCTCGCGCGATGCGATCTTCGAGGCCTGCCTGATGCGCTTCCGGCCGATCATGATGACCACCCTGTGCGCGTTGCTCGGCGGCCTGCCGCTGATGCTCGGCCATGGCGCCGGCTCGGAACTGCGGCGGCCGCTGGGCTATGCGATGGTCGGCGGGCTGCTGCTGTCGCAACTGCTGACCCTGTTCAGCACGCCGATCGTGTACCTGTACCTGGACCGCCTGCACGGCTGGTACCTGCAGCGGCGCCAGGCACGTCGCGCACGCACTGCCGCGCCGGAGGCGCTGCAGCCATGAAGGTGCTGATCGTCGAGGACGAGCGCAAGACCGCCGACTACCTGCAGCAGGGACTGAGCGAACAGGGCTGCACGGTCGACGTGGCCTACGACGGCATCGACGGCCAGCACCTGGCCCTGCACTACGACTTCGACGTGATCGTGCTCGACGCGATGCTGCCGGGCCTGGACGGCTTCGCCATCCTGCGCTCGCTGCGTTCGGTGAAGAGCACGCCGGTGATCATGCTGACCGCACGCGACAGCGTGGAGGACCGGGTCAAGGGCCTGCGCGAGGGCGCCGACGACTACCTGATCAAGCCGTTCTCCTTCATCGAACTGCTGGCGCGGCTGCAGGTGCTGGCGCGGCGCGGCCGCGCCCAGGAGAGCACGCTGCTGCGCGTGGGCGAGCTGCAGATCGACATGATCAGCCGCAAGGCCATGCGCGGCCGGCAGCGGCTGGACCTGACCGCCAAGGAATTCGCGCTGCTGGCGACGCTGGCCCGGCACCAGGGCGAGATCCTGTCCAAGACCGCAATCGCCGAGATGGTCTGGGACATGAACTTCGACAGCAACACCAACGTGGTGGAAGTGGCGATCAAGCGCCTGCGCGCCAAGATCGACGTGCCGTTCGACGCCCCGCTGCTGCACACCGTGCGCGGCATGGGCTACGTGCTGGAAGAACGCGAGGACGCGAGCGGGTGAGCGCGCCGGCGCGGCCCTCGATCGCGCTGCGACTGGCCGGCCTGTTCGCGGCCACCGCGCTGCTCGGCTTCGCCCTGATCGGGCTGGTGCTGCACCAGGTGCTGGAGCACGAACTGCGCCGCCACCAGCGCGAGGAACTGCGCTCGCGCATGGAGGCGGTGCAGTACATGCTGATCAACAGCCGCTCGCCGGAGCTGGCCGCACATGCGCGCACGCGCCTGGCCAGCGTCTCCAGCGCGCCGGACCTGCGCTTCTGGCTGTGGAGCGCCGATCCGGCGTTCCGCTACGGGCGCGGCGCCGAGGCGATGGCGGCGGCCACGCGCGGCCGCAGCGGCCTGGTGCGCATCGGCGATCCGCAGGCGCTGGGCATTGCCGACGCGCAGCCGCTATCGTGGCAGGCCATCGGCCAGGCGCTGCCGGCCACGCCGGTGCGCCCGCCGGTGCAGTTGATCGCGGCGATGGACAGCGCACCGTTCGCGCTGACCCGGCGCCGCTTCGACATCGCACTGGCACTGGTCACGCTGGCCGGCACCGCGCTGGTCGGCGCGCTGGGCTACTGGACCGCCAAGCTCGGCCTGCGCCCGGTGCAGCGGCTGTCGGCCGATGCCCAACGCATCGGCCCGCACGACCGGCGGCGCCTGGACCTGCCGCGGCTGCCGCGCGAACTGGAAGACCTGGGCGCCTCGTTGAACGCGGCCTTCGACCGGCTCGATGCCGCCTATGCGCAGCAGGAAAGCTTCAATGCCGACGTCGCCCACGAACTGCGCACGCCGCTGGCCAGCCTGATCGGCCAGACCCAGGTGGCGCTGACCCGCCACCGCGACGCGCAACAGTTGCGCCAGGTACTGCAGTCGAACCTGGAGGAACTGGAACGGCTGCGCGCGATCGTCGCCGACATGCTGTTCCTGGCCCGCGCCGAGCAGGGCCAGCGCGCGCGCCAGTGCGAGGACGCGTCGCTGGCCGAAGAAGTCGGCAAGACCGTGGAGTTCTTCGAGGTGCTGCTGGACGAGGCCGGCTTGCAGGTGGAGGTGCGAGGCGACGTGGTGGTGCCGGTCGAGAAGTCGCTGCTGCGGCGCGCGCTGTCCAACCTGCTGCACAACGCCATCCAGCACTCGGCCGGTCAAGCGCCAATCGTGGTGGAGATCGCACAGCGCGGCGGCGAGGCGCTGATCGCCTTCTCCAACCCCAGCGTGGCGCTGGCGCCCGAACATCTGCAGCGTCTGTTCGACCGCTTCTATCGCGGCGACGCCGCCCGCGCCAACAGCCGCGAAAGCCATGGCCTGGGGCTGGCGATCGTCAAGGCGGTGGCGAGCATGCACGGCGGGCGCGTGTTCGCGCAGCACCGCGACGGCATCACCACGATCGGGTTTTCGGTGGCGCTGGATGGCACCGCTGCCGGCGTGCCGGCGCAGGCCGCGCTGCGCTGGTAAGCCGCAAGGCCTCGCTCAGGCGGCCAGTGCGCGCGCCTGCAGCGCCGGCACTTCGTGCGCAGTGACGAAACGGCCCTTGGCATCGCGCTGGAGCTGCGCCAACGCGCAGTCCGGATCGTGGGTGAAGAACAGGCGCACGTCGCGCGCCAGCGCGTCTTCCAGGAACGCACGCTTCTCGTCGATCAGCAGCTCGGCGTTGCGGTCGTAGCCCATGGTGATCGGCACGTGCACCCACGAGCGGCCCGGGATCAGGTCGGCGCAGAACGCCACCCCGCCGTGTGCCTGACCGTCCTCGCCGTGGCCGGGGCCGACGATCTCGGCCAGCATCAGCCCCGGCGTGTGGCCGTCGCTGAAACGGAATCGCACCGCCTCGCCGAGCGCGCGCGAATACTCGCCGTCGACCAGCTCCAGCCGGCCGCTGGCCTCGAGCAGGCCGGGCAGCTCCGGGATGAAGCTGGCGCGGTCGCGCGGATGCGGGTGCACCGCGCGTTGCCAGTGCGCCGCGCCGACCAGGAACTGCGCGTTGGGAAACAGCAGTTCCGGCGCAGCGCCCTCGCGGTACGCGGCCAGCAGCCCGCCGGCATGATCGAAGTGCAAATGGCTCAGCACCACCACGTCGATGTCGGTATGGGCGAAGCCGGCGTCCTGCAGCGAATCCAGCAGCACGTGGCGCGCCTCCTGCACGCCGTAGCGCTCGCGCAGCGCCGGCGGGAAGAACGCGCCGATCCCGGTCTCGAACAGCACCGTCTTGCCGGCCAGCGGACTGGCCAGCAGCGCGCGGCAGGCCAGCGCGATGCGGTTGCCGTCGTCGGGCGCGGCCCACTGCTGCCACATCGCCTTGGGCGCGTTGCCGAACATCGCGCCGCCGTCGAGTTTCTGCGAGTTGCCTTGGATGGACCAGAGTTTCATGGGCGGGGATTCGGGATTGGGGATTGGGGATTCGCAAAACGCGCGTCAGGGCACCGGCGCGGTCTGCAGCACTTCGGCGCTGCCGACTTCGTTGCGCGGGTCGCTGCCGCCGCTGAGCACGTTGCGGCGCTTGTCCCATTCCACGGTCTGCAGGTTGCCCCAGACGTGGCTGGAGCCGTGGCCGTCCTCGGCCGTGTCGCCAGGCAGCTTGAGCGTGTGCCCCATCGCTTCCAGGCCCTTCGCCGTGGCCGCGTCGAAGGTGCCGGTCTCGGCCTCGATCACGTCCGGCAGCCACTGGTGGTGGTAGCGCGGCAGCGCGGCGACCTGCTGCGCCGTGAGGCCGTCGTCGTAGCCGAGGATGCCGAGCAGCACCATGGTGATGATGCGGCTGCCGCCCGGGGTGCCGAGCACGATGGCCTTGTCCGCGTTCTCCATGAAGGTCGGCGACATCGAGCTGAGCGGGCGCTTGCCCGGCTTGGGCGCGTTGGCCGCGTAGCCCATCACCCCGAACGCGTTGGGCGTACCCGGACGCAGCGCGAAATCGTCCATCTCGTTGTTGAGCAGCACGCCGGTGCCCTTGGGGATCAGCCCGGAGCCGTATAGCAGGTTGACCGTCTGGGTGGCGCCGACGCGGTTGCCTTCGCCGTCGATGATCGAGAAATGCGTGGTCTCGTCGTCTTCCAGCGGGGTCGGCTGGCCCGACAGCAGGTCGCTGGGCGTGGCCTTGTCCGGGTTGATGGTCGAGCGCAGGCCCACCGCATAGTCCTTGCTGAGCAGGATGCGCTGCGGCACGTGGGTGAAATCCGGGTCGCCCAGGAAGAAGGTGCGGTCGCGGTAGGCCCGGCGCATCGCTTCGACGGTCAGGTGCACGCGGTGCACCGGGTCCATGGTCTTGAGGTCGTAGCCCTCCAGGATCTGCAGCATGCTGGCCAGGGCGATGCCGCCGGAGGACGGCGGCGGCGCGGTGGTGATCGTCCAGCCCTTGTAGTCGAAGCGGATCGGCGTGCGTTCCTTGACCGTGTAGCCGGCCAGTTCCTCGGCGGTCCAGCGCCCGCCGGCCTGCTTCACGCCGGCCAGCAGCTTCTTGGCGGTGGCGCCGCGGTAGAAACCGTCGAAGCCCTTGTCGGCCAGCAGTTGCAGCGTGTTGGCCAGTTCCGGCTGCTTGAACACGTCGCCCACCGCGATCGGCCGGCCGTTGCGCAGGTAGACCTCGCGGGTGCCGGGATAGCGCTCCATCACCTTGCGCCGCGACTGGTAGCCCTCGGCCATGCGCGCGTAGACCGGGAAGCCGTCGCGGGCGATGCGGATCGCTGGCGCCAGCGACTGCCGCAGCGGCAGCCGGCCGTGCTTGGTCGCCAGTTCCACCAGCGCCGCCGGCAGCCCGGGGATGCCGGCCGACCACGGGCCGTTGATGGAGCGATCGCGGTCCAGCTCGCCCTTGGCGTCCAGGAACGCGGCCGGCGTCGCCGATTCCGGCGCGGTCTCGCGCGCATCCAGCATCACGTCCTTGCCGGTCTTGGCGTCGTGCAGCAGGAAGAAGCCGCCACCGCCGAGGCCGGAACTGATCGGTTCGACCACCGACAGCGTCGAGGACACCGCCACCGCGGCGTCGAAGGCGTTGCCGCCCTCGCGCAGGATCTGCAGGCCGGCCTCGGTGGCCAGGCGGTGGCCGCTGGCGATCGCGGCGCCGGGCGGGTGCGCGGCCGGGGCGGTGGCGGTCGCCTCGGCGACCGGCGCCTCGGCCCACGCCGACGGCGTCAGGACCAGGGCGAGCAGCAGGACACGGCGGACGAGGCTTCTCATGCGGCGGGGGGCTCCTGTGGGTACAACTCGGGGTGGTCGCGCTGCAGACGCTGCAGCTTGGCCAGCAATTGCGCGTGGGTCTCCGGGATGGCCGGGTCGGGGTCGATGCATTCCACCGGGCACACCACCACGCACTGCGGCTCGTCGAAATGGCCGACGCATTCGGTACAGCGGGCGGGGTCGATCACGTAGATCGTCTCGCCCATGGCGATGGCCTGGTTCGGGCAGGCCGGCTCGCAGACGTCGCAGTTGACGCAGAGCTCGTTGATCTTGAGGGACATGTGGCGCACTTCGGCACTGACCCGGGCAGTTTACCGGATCGGGGCGGAACGGCCCTGCGAAGGCGGCGCCGGGGCGCGGAACGCTGTAATGCAGCGCGCGGAGCGGCTTGGGCAACTGCCGCGATGTGGCGCGGCACGCAGCGGAACTTCGCGACGCGACCGCCCGTTGCGGGCGGCGCGGGATGGCGGAACCGGCGCGCATCGGCGCGCCGGCCCGCGCAGGGCTTACTTGGCTTCGACGAAGATGTAGTCGGCGCCGGTCGGCTTGACCACGGCTTCGACGCGGGCGTTGTCGGCCGGAGCGCCGATGTAGACCACGCGCACGCCCTTCATGCTGTTGGCCTCGACCTTGGCGAACGCGGCGGCGATCAGATCGGCCATCTTGGCCGAGGCCGAGGAACCGAACGCCAGCATGTTGCCCGGCTGGATGCCGCGGCCGATGGCGGTGGTGGCGCTTTCGACCTGGCGCTCGTACTTGGCCTGGAACTCCGGATCCGATTCCGGCGGCAGGTAGTACAGGAACGGGCTGTTGGTGACGTTGCCCATGTTCTGGATCGCCACTTCCTGCAGGTACTTCTTCCAGCCGGCGTCGTCGTCCTTGGCCGGGGCGGTCAGCGCGGGCTGCGCGTCGGCGGCCGGCTTGGCGGCTTCTTCCTTCTTGCAGGCGGTGAAGCCCAGGGCCAGCGAAGCGATCAGCAACGCGCGTGCGGTGGTGTTCATGGAACGGCTCCCTCTGTGTCGTCAGTGAATGGTGGTCGGCTCAGCGCTGCGCGGCGGCCTGGCGGGCCTGGACCAGCGCCTGCACCACCGACGGCGGCACGAAGCCGGAGACGTCCCCGCCCAGGCGCGCGATCTCGCGCACCAACGAGGACGAAATGAAGCTGTGTTGCTCGGCCGGGGTGAGGAACAGCGTCTCCACCTCCGGGATCAGATGCCGGTTCATGCTCGCCATCTGGAACTCGTATTCGAAGTCCGACACCGCGCGCAGGCCGCGCAGCAGCACGCCGCCGCCGACCGAGCGCACGAAATGCGCCAGCAGGGTGTCGAAGCCCAGCACTTCCACGTTGCGGTGCCCGGCCAGCGCTTCGCGGGCCAGCGACACGCGCAGGTCCAGCGGCAGGGTCGGCCCCTTGGAGGGGCTCTGCGCCACGCCCACGATCACCTGCTCGAACAGCGGTGCGGCACGGTTGACCAGATCGATATGGCCGTTGGTGATCGGATCGAAGGTGCCGGGATAGACGGCGATGCGGCTATGGGCCACGGTCATGCGTCGGGTACCGCGTGAAGGTCGCCGGGAAGTGTAGCAGCGGTGCGCCGGTACAGGGCAGCGCGCACCTCGCGGCTGCCGCCCTCACGGTACAGCGCCCAGGGCGCCGGCACTGCGGGCGCCTGCCCGGCCGGCGACTCCAGGTACAGCCAGGCATCGGCCGCCAGCCGCGCCGGCAGGCGCTGCAGCACCGTGTCCCACAGCCCGGCGGCGAACGGCGGGTCGACGAAGGCGATGTCCGCCAGGGCCTCGGCCGGCGCCTCGGCCAGCCAGCGCAGCGCATCGCCCTGCACCACCTGCACCTGGTCCTGCGCCTGCAGCCGCGCGACCGTGGCGCGTAACTGCGCCGCCTGGCCTAAATCGCGTTCGACCAGCACCGCAGCGGCCGCACCGCGCGACACCGCCTCCAGCCCCAGTGCGCCGCTGCCGGCGAACAGGTCCAGCACCCGCGCCCCGGGCAGCACCGGCTGCAGCCAGTTGAACAGGGTCTCGCGGACCCGGTCGGAGGTCGGGCGCAGCCCGGCCAGGTCCGGCACCGGCAGCCGCGTGTTGCGCCAGCGCCCACCGATGATCCGCACCTGACCGCCGCCGGGACGGCTCATCGGCGGCCTCGCAGGGGCCGGGACAGGCGGGACGGGGAATGCAGGAACGGCATGGGCGGCGGGCGCGGAAACGGGGTCCGGATCATAGACCAGCGCGGTGTCGCGCGTATGCGCAGCCCAGCGCTTGAAGCCGGCCGCAGCCGCCACCATGTCGGCCGGCAGAGCCGTGCCCTCCTCCGCGCGGCCGCCCATCCTTCATGGAGCACCTACCGATGAGCGTGGAAACCCAAAAAGAAACCCTGGGCTTTCAGACCGAGGTCAAGCAGCTGCTGCAGCTGATGATCCATTCGCTGTACTCCAACAAGGAGATCTTCCTGCGCGAACTGATCTCCAATGCCTCCGACGCCGCCGACAAGCTGCGCTTCGAGGCGCTGGTCAAGCCGGAGCTGCTGGACGGCGATGCGCAACTGCGCATCCGCATCGGCTTCGACAAGGACGCCGGCACCGTCACCATCGACGACAACGGCATCGGCATGAGCCGCGAGGAGATCGTGGCGCACCTGGGCACCATCGCCAAGTCCGGCACCTCCGAGTTCCTCAAGCACCTGTCCGGCGACCAGAAGAAGGATTCGCACCTGATCGGCCAGTTCGGCGTGGGCTTCTACAGCGCCTTCATCGTCGCCGACCAGGTCGACGTGTACAGCCGCCGCGCCGGCCTGCCGGCCAGCGAAGGCGTGCACTGGTCCTCGCGCGGCGAAGGCGAGTTCGAGGTCGCCACGGTCGAGAAGGCCGAGCGCGGCACCCGCATCGTGCTGCACCTGAAGGACGACGAGAAGGACTTCGCCGACGGCTGGAAGCTGCGCGGCATCGTACGCAAGTATTCCGACCACATCGCGCTGCCCATCGAGTTTCACAAGGAACACTACGGCGAGGACAAGGACAAGCCGGAAACCCCGGAATGGGAGACGGTCAACCGCGCCAGCGCGCTGTGGACGCGTCCGCGCACCGAGATCAAGGACGAGGAATACCAGGAGCTGTACAAGCACATCGCCCACGACCACGAGAACCCGGTGTCGTGGAGCCACAACAAGGTCGAGGGCAAGCTGGAGTACACCTCGCTGCTGTACGTGCCCGGCCGCGCGCCGTTCGACCTGTACCAGCGCGACGCCTCGCGCGGGCTCAAGCTGTACGTGCAGCGCGTCTTCATCATGGACCAGGCCGAGCAGTTCCTGCCGCTGTACCTGCGCTTCATCAAGGGCATCGTCGATTCCAGCGACCTGCCGCTGAACGTCTCGCGCGAGATCCTGCAGTCCGGCCCGGTGATCGACTCGATGAAGTCGGCGCTGACCAAGCGCGCCCTGGACATGCTGGAGAAGCTGGCCAAGGACGACGCCGAGCGCTACCAGAGCGTGTGGAAGAACTTCGGCCAGGTGCTGAAGGAGGGCCCGGCCGAGGATTTTGGCAACCGCGAGAAGATCGCCGGCCTGCTGCGCTTCGCCTCCACTCACGGCAGCGACGGCGCGCAGAACGTCTCGCTGGCCGACTACGTGGCGCGGATGCAGGAAGGTCAGGACAAGCTGTACTACCTGACCGGCGAGAGCTACGCGCAGATCAAGGACAGCCCGCACCTGGAAGTGTTCCGCAAGAAGGGCATCGAAGTGCTGCTG
The DNA here is from genome assembly GCF_009192885.1 of Xanthomonas sp. LMG 12462. Lineage (NCBI taxonomy): Bacteria > Pseudomonadati > Pseudomonadota > Gammaproteobacteria > Lysobacterales > Lysobacteraceae > Xanthomonas > Xanthomonas sp. LMG 12462. The sequence goes on from NZ_NMPP01000006.1 coordinate 71,045, forward strand.
CTCACCGACCGCATCGACGAGTGGCTGATGAGCTACCTCACCGAGTTCGACGGCAAGTCCTTCGTCGACGTGGCGCGCGGCGACCTGGACCTGGGCAAGCTCGACAGTGAAGAAGAGAAGCAGGCCAAGGAAGAAGCCGCCAAGGCCAAGCAGGGCCTGGTCGAGCGCATCCAGAACGTGCTCAAGGACGATGTCTCCGAGGTGCGCGTCTCGCACCGCCTGACCGACTCGCCGGCGATCCTGGCCATCGGCCAGGGCGACCTGGGCCTGCAGATGCGGCAGATCCTGGAAGCCAGCGGCCAGAAGCTACCCGAGAGCAAGCCGGTGTTCGAGTTCAACCCGGCGCATCCGCTGATCGAGAAGCTGGATGCGGAAGCCGATGGCGAGCGCTTCGGCGATCTGGCGAAGGTGCTGTTCGACCAGGCGGCGTTGGCGGCTGGCGACAGCCTGAAGGACCCGGCGGCGTATGTACGTCGGCTCAACAAGCTGTTGTTGGAGTTGTCGGTGTAAGCCTGAGACATGTGGTCGCGAAAAGAACGAAGCCGGCATGCGCCGGCTTTGTTTTTTTGAAAAATCCTGAGTGATCGATCATTACAGTGCCTCGGAGCGAGGTGACGCTATGCATGGCACCGGCCGACTTAGATAGAACTTCGAGATTGCATGACGCTCCCAGGCTTCTCACGAAGCGCCGTGAGCGCGAGAATCCATGACATTCCCGGACCGTCCTCTTCGATGAACCCCAGCGACACCATCACCCTGTCCCTGGACCAGGCCACCGCCCTGGTCGAACGCATCCTGACCCACGCCGGCTTCAGCCCGGCGCACGTGCAGGCGCTCACCCACACCATCGTCGCCGGCGAACGCGACGGCTGCGCCTCGCACGGGTTGTACCGGACGCTCGGCTGCGTGGCGACGCTGCGCAACGGCAAGGTGGTGGGCGACGCCGAGCCTGCCGTGCACGATCATGCGCCCGGCATTGTGCGGGTCGATGCAGGCGGCGGGTTCTCGCTGCTGGCGTTCGAGCGTGGGCTGCCGTTGTTGATCGAGAAGACCCGTGCCAATGGGCTGGCGGCGCTGGCGATCAACCATTGCGTGCATTTCTCTGCGCTATGGCCGGAGGTCGAACGCATCACCGACGCTGGCTTGGTCGCGCTGATCTGCAACCCCAGCCATGCCTGGGTGACCCCGGCCGGCGGCCGCACGCCGCTGCTGGGCACCAACCCGCTGGCGTTCGGCTGGCCGCGCGCGGATGCGCCGCCGTTCGTGTTCGATTTCGCCACCAGCGCGGTGGCGCGCGGCGAGATCGAGCTGCGTCGCCGTGCCGGCCAGCGGATTCCCGAAGGCTGGGGCGTGGACGCGACGGGCGCACCGACCACCGATCCGGCCGCGGTCGCCGACGGTGGCGCGATGCTGACCTTCGGCGGCCACAAGGGCTCGGCGTTGTCGGCGATGATCGAGCTGATCGCCGGGCCGCTGATCGGCGACCTCACCAGCGCCGAATCGCTGGCGCACGACGCTGGCGCCGGCGCTTCGCCCTACCATGGCGAACTGATTCTGGCCATGGATCCGGCGCGCTTTCTTGGCGCCGACCGCGCCGCACACCTGGCCCGTGCGGAAGCCTTTTTTGCGGCCTACGAGGCCACCGGGGCACGCTTGCCGTCGCAACGCCGTTACCAGGCACGGGAACGCAGCCGCAGCGAAGGCGTGCGGATTCCGCAGGCCCTGCATCAGGATCTGCTGGCCTTGCTCGACTGAAGAAGACTATTGGTAACGCGCTTCAACGTGACTCAGCGGGACATGCCGTTGTCGCATAGAGACGGCGTCAGCCGCGACCGGCATTACTGGTGAGGCGTCGCGGCTAAAGTCGCTTCTACAATTGAGCTTCAGCGCATCGTGTGCTCGTGTCATGCGCGCGCCAGATGCGGGTGAGCAAGCGCCCCGCCCGCACGATCCGCGGGCAGGAACGGCATTACCGTCGATGTGGAATCCCGCTAGCATGTGGAATCCCGCCTGGCCGTGCGGACCGCGGCGGGTTCTACCCGCCACGGCACTGTCACCTGGTCGCCTGCGCAATCAGGCTCCGCCTCAGAACTTCACCGTCGCCCGCGCCCAGTAGTAGCGGCCAAGCAGATCGTAGGTGGCCACGTCGGTGTTGGCGTTGGTGACGTTGTTGGCGTAGTACAGCGGCGGCTGCCGATCGGCCAGGTTGTCCACGCCGACTTCGAAACGCGTCTTCCACGGCTTGACCTGATAGCCCACCTGCACGCTGTGGTAGACGTAGGCGCCGATATCGCGGACCACGGCGGGCTGGTCGGCATCGGCCGACAGGCTCTGGCGGGTATCGGCACTGCCGATCTCGGTGCGGCCGATGTAGCGCACGCGCCACGACGCGCTCCAGTCGCCCAGGTTCCAGTTCAGCGTGCCCAGTGCGCGCCAGCGCGGGAAGTTGCCGTAGGCGTAGGTGTACTTGCCGGCGTTGTGGATGGTGACCGTGCTGGGGTCGGTGGTGTCGGGGTTGATGTCGTAGCGGATCACGTAGGTGCCGTTGAGGCCGGCGCTGAAGTTGCCCCAGGCGGTGTCCGGCAGGCGGTAGGTGAGGCTGAAGTCCGCGCCGCTGGCCCACAGCTTGCCGAGGTTCACGGTGGGCTCGGCGATGTAGTTGATGGTGCCGTTGTCGTTGCGGTGGATCAGCGCGCAGAACGCGCTGGCATCGTTGGCGTAGCACTGGTTGAGCACGGTCTGCGCCGAGACCTGGGTGATGGTGTCCTTGAGGTTGATCTTCCACAGGTCCGCGCTCATCGACAAGCCCTCGACCCAACCCGGGTCGTAGACCACGCCGAAGTCGTAGGACATGCCGGTCTCCGGCTTGAGCTGGTAGCCGGCCACTGCCGCGCCGGAGGCCTTGGCGCCGACCTGGTTGTCGGCCTGCTGGTAGCTGCCATCGGTGGGCACGTTGGCGCAGGCCGCGGCATGTCCGCCGGTGTAGCCATTGCACGGGTCGGTGACCGACGGCGAGTCGCCGGCCACGCCGGCATACAGCTCGCCGATGTTGGGCGCGCGGAACACCTGCGAGGCGGTCCCGCGCAGCAGCAGGTTCTCGATCGGGCGGTACTCCAGCGAGATCTTGCTGTTGGTCTTGCTGCCGACGGTGTCGTAGTCGGAGAAGCGGCTGCCCACGGTCAGGTTGAGCGAGTGCACACCCGGCAACCCGGCCAGCAGCGGGAACAGCGCTTCGGCATAGGCTTCCTTGACGCTGAAGCTGCCGCCGAGCACCGAGGCGCAGTACTCGAGCACGCCGCACATGCCGTTCTCGTCGCCGGTCCACAGCGGATCGGCGGCGGTGCTGGTGCTTTCCTTGCGATAGGAGACACCCACGGCCAGGCTCGCGGTGCCGGCCGGCAGCGCGAACAGTTCGCCGTTGGCGTTGGCCTCGAACTGCTTGACCGTATAGACGTTGGTGACGATCGGATTGACCACCAGCGCTTCCAGCGCCGCCTTGTTGCTGGCGGCGTTGAGGTTGAACACGTCGATCGGGGTGCAGCCGGCGATCGGCGTGCCGGCGCTGCCGCACTTGACCGTGCCGTCAGCGGCGAGGAACGACGGCCCGACCGCGGCATTGAAGCCGGCGTAGTCGAGGAAGCCGTAGTTGATCGACTTCTGCTTGACCTTGCCGTAGTTGAGGCTGGAATCCCACTGCCAGGAACTGTCGCCAAAGCTGCCGCGCAGGCCCGGATTGATCTGGAAATTGTAGGTGTTGTACTCGTAGCGGCGGTTGCCCAGCACCGTGGCGCGGGTGTTGAAGTTGTTGTACGAGGTGCCGGTGCTGCGGTCGGTGCCGAAGTTGACCCCGAACGGGTTGTAGTAGCTGGCGGAGGAGACCAGGAAGTTGTCGCCGTTGGCGAAGATCGGGATCGGCGCGATGATCGAGGACGAGGTGGTCTTGCTGAAATAGGTGTTGACGTAACCTTCCAGGTGATCGTTGAAGCGATAGCTGCCGAGCACGAAGGCGTTGGTGCGTTCCTGCGGGGTCTGCAGCAGGTTGTACGGCTGGTAGTTGTAGGAATCGGTGGAAGCGACGTAGCAGTGGTACTGGCTGGCGTTGGTGGGGCTGCTGCTGCCGCCGTTGAAGGTGACCCGCGAACAGCCGTTGCTGGCCGCCAGCGCCTTGGCCGCGGCAGAGCCGTCGTTGAAGCTGATGCTGCCGGTCGGCGTGGCCGAGGAGCCCTGCTTCACCCCGACCCCGTCGATCAGCGACAGCGCGTCCTTGGAATACGCGCGCGCGCCGGCCGAGACCGGGTCGATGTCGTGGTAGGACAGGCCGGCGACGATGCTGCCGCGCTCGCCGGTCTTGCCGGCGGTGAGCGAGAAGTTGCGGCGGTTGCCGTCGCTGCGCGAGCTGGTGCCGAAGTCGGCGCTGGCCTCGATGCCGTCGAAGCCCTTGCGCAGGATGAAGTTGACCACGCCGCCGATCGCGTCCGAGCCGTACACCGCCGAGGCACCGTCGCTGAGCACTTCCACCCGCTCGATCATGGTCGCCGGGATCGCATTGACGTCGTTGCTGGCCAGGCGCGTGCCGTTGACCAGGACCAGGGTGCGCTTGTCGCCGAGGCCGCGCAGCGAGATCACCGAGGCGCCGGTGCCGCCGCCGTTGTTGGTATTGGGGTTGGTGGCGTTGCCGGCGATCGACGGCAGTTCCTGCACCAGATCGCCCAGCGTGGCCTTGCCGGTGGCTTCGATCTGCGCGCGACTGATGGTCACCACCGGATTGGCGGTCTCGGTGTCGACGCGGCGCAGGCGCGAGCCGGTGACCACGATGCTGTCCAGCGTCTGGGTGGTGCTGTCGGCGCTCGCCTCCTGCGCCTGTGCCGCCCCTGCGCTCCCCAGCGACAGGGCGGTGGCGACTGCCAGCGCCAGCGGCGTCGCGGCATGACGGAAGGAAGGGCGTGGCTGCGGAAACGACATGGGGCGGGCTCCTGGAAGGTGGCGAGACGAAACAGCAAAAAACGCAGGCCGAACGACGCCATGCCGACGGACGGACCTGCTGGACGGTGGCGCCTGCGCGGCGCCTGCGGTGGCGTGCCTGCACCGGACCACGACGGCCTGGCGCACAACGGGGAGGCCGATCTCCTGCGCGCACGGCCGTGCGCGGCTCCCCGCTCCTGCAATGACGTCCGACGACGATGGCGGCGCTCCGGTAGCGCACGCCGGCGCCACGGCCGGTACGACGATGCGATCAGATTTTCATCACGCGGTCACAACTGTGCCGTGGATGCGTGGCCGCGTCTTGTCGCGATTCGCGGTTTCGCGTGCGGAATCATGCATGGTCGTGCGCGGCGCCGCGCTGCACGCGGCGAGCGTGCCGCGGCATGGCGCGATGTCGCGCGAACACGAGCACGACAGGCACACGCTGCAATCGGCCGCGAGCGGCAATGGCGATGCTTCGCGCCATACCGCATCACGCCGGGATCAGCCAGCCGCCGAACAGCGGCCCGGCGGTGTCGCCGTGCTGCGGCTCGATGCGCACGGTCAGCGGTTGCGCATCGCGCGTCAGTTCCGGCGGCAACGGGTAGTCGCGGTCGACGAAATCGATCACCTGGCCGCGCTCCACCGCCACTTCCGCCGCCAGCTTGCCGTTGACCAGGATGTTGAAGCGGCCCTTGTCGCTGCCCCAGAAGCGCAGCCGCAGCGCCAGCGGCTGCGCGCTGCCGCGCATGCGGAACTCGACGAAGCCCTTGCCGCGCACGTCGCGGCACTGCTGGCGGCGGTAGGCGCCGCCGAAGGAGGTGTCGCTGCGCAACTGGTGCGCCTGCTCGGAGGCTTCGTCGCCGAACTGGATCATGTCCACCGCGATCGCACGCAGCTTGTCCTGCTCGGCCTGGCGGCGCGCCCGCAGCTGGGATTCCTGCGCCCACTGGGTCGGGCCCATGCGCTTGAAATACAGCGCACTGCGGCGCTCGTACTGCGCGTAGAACGGCACGAAGGTCAGGCCCGGCGGCTGCGTGCTGCTGGCCAGGAAATGGCCGGGCTGCGGCAGTTCGGCGAAGCCGCGCAGCGGATCGGCCGCGGCCACCAGCGCCGGGTCCGGCGCGTCGTAGGGTGTGCTCACCGGCCCGAGGTCGGCGGCCAGCGCCAGCGGCCCGCGCATCACTACCACCGTGTCCGCATCCCCGGCGGCGTGTTCCAGCCGCAGCGGCGTGGCCAGGTCCAGGTCGATCACGTCGCCGGCGCGCCAGTCGCGCTCCAGCGTCAGGTAGCCATCAACCAGCACTGCCCGTGCGGGGCTGCCGTTCACGCGCAGCGCGTAGCGGCCCTGGCACCAGTCCGGCACCCGCAACAGCAGGCGCCGCGGCGCGCGTTGCCCGGCGCGCAGCACCTGCAAACGCACCTTGCCGTTGTCGGGCACGCCGCTGTCCAGTTCCAGCGCCAGATCGCGCTCGGTCCAATCCAGCCGCGAGGGAATGTAGAGATTGACGTACAGCGACGTGGCATCCTGCCAGTAGATCGCATCGCCGAACTGCGCGTGCGCTTCCATGCCGCTGCCGACGCAGCACCAGAACGAATCGAACTTGTCGGAGAAGCCACGCTCGCCGCCGCTGATCATCGGCGTCATGTAGGTGAACATGCCGGTGGCAGGGTGCTGCGCGGCCATGGTGTGGTTGTGCAGCGTGCGCTCGTAGTAGTCGAAGTAGCGCGCCTGCGGCGTCCACTGGTACAGGTGCCGGGTCAGCTTGAGCATGTTGTAGCTGTTGCAATGCTCGCAGGTCTGCTCGGTCAGGAAGGCGGCGATGGTGTCCGGCTCCTGGAAATACTCGCGGTCGGCATTGCCGCCGATCACATAGCTGTAGTGCGCGGTCACCGTCTCCCAGAAGAAGCGCGCCGCCGCGGCCGCATCGGCATCGCCGGCGACCTCGAACTGGCGCGCCTCGCCGATGAACTTGGGCACCTGGGTGTTGGCGTGGATGTGCGGCAGTTCGTCGCGCCCGGCCGCGGCCGGGTCGATCACCTTCTCGTGGCGCAGGCGCTTGCCGATGGCGATCCAGCGCGCATCGCCGGTGCGCGCGCCCAGTTCGATGTAGGACTCGTTGAGGCCGCCGAACTCGGTATCCAGCAGGGTCTGCATCTGCGCGTGGTCGAGCGCGTCGAACACACCGGCAAGGTAGCCGGCCAGCGGCAACAGCACCTGCAGCGCTTGTGCGTTGCCGGCCAGTTCTTGCGCGTCGAGCAAGCCGGCGAACAGTTTGTGCACCGTGTACAGCGGCGACCAGCTACCGTTGAGATTGAACTTGCTGCCCTTGATGACGCCGCGGCGCACTTCCTCGAACACCACTTTGCCGCTGTCGATGGCGCCGTTGTCGTTCTTGCGGGTGAGCCCGCCGACGTAGCCGTCCGCGTCCTTGGCCTGCGCGCGCGCCAGTTCGGCGACGATGTAGTCGATGCGCTCGCGCAGTGCGGGATCGCGGGTCTGCGCGTGCATCTTCGCCAGTGCGCTGAGGTAGTGGCCCAGCGTGTGGCCGGCGATGGTGTCGCCCTCCCAGCCGCCGTACACCGCGCCCTTCGGCGGCAGGCCGGCGTACTGCAGGAAGTTGTGCAGCAGGCGGTCCGGCTCCAGTTCCAGCAGGTAGCGGCGGTTGGTCTGCAACGAGTCCAGGAACAGCGAGGGTTTCAGCGTGACCTGCTGCAGGGGCAGCGCCTGCACCCGGCCCGGCGTGGACGCGGCGACGTCCAGCGGGAAGCGCAGCAGCCCGGCGGCCACCGCCAGTGCGCTCCATTGCAGGAAGCGGCGCCGCGAAGGATCCAGCGCGGCGCCGGCCGCGTCGGCAGCTGCGTGCGCGCAGGCGGCGCCATGCCGATGCATGCCCTGCCCGCTCATCGCCGGCCTCCCGCGTGCGAGGCGGCATGCGGGAAAGAAACGCATCGAGGCATGGACTGCTCCTGTATGAGATGTCGGGACGCCGACGCCGCAGGGCAACGACCGGCGGATCCATGGTCACTGTGTCATCCGGGTGACAGCGCGTCTTGTCCACACTGATGCGTGCAGATGCGGATTTCTGCCGAATCACCGTGCCGACCCGGCGCTGGCGACCAGGCCCCTGCGGACAGCGTGGGCGAACGCGGCCGACACGCCAATGCGCTGCGGCTCATGCGCCACCTGCACGACGCGTCGCGTCATGCCGGGATCGCGACACCGCGGCGGTGTCGCAGCGAATGCACCGTGCATCCGCCACGACACCGCCTGGCAGTCACTGCCGGTCGATCATTGCGGCTTCGCCGTGACCTCCGGTACCGCGTCGGTCAGGTCGGCGCCATAGTCGGGATCGGACACCGTATCCGCATCGACGTAGCCGTAGAACACGCCCTTGCTGGCCGACGCGCCGCGTTGTTCGACGTCGCCACGCAACTGCGTGGAACCGGACAGCGTGAACCCGCCGAACGCCCCCGCCGGCTTGAACACCGTATGCAACTGGGCGCGATCCTTCACCGTCACCCCGTCCTGCAGCAAGCTCAACCCGCCGACCACGGCGCCGTCCTGCGCCTGCCCGCCCAGGATCGTCGCATGATCCTCGATGCGCGCATCGCCCAGCACCTTGCCCCCCAGCACCCGCGCATGCGGGCCGACATAGGCGGTCGACGCGACATACGCGTTCTGCGCGACCCAGCCACCGCCGTTGGGGTGGCGGCTGCCGACGCGCGTCGGCGTCGGCGCACCGGGCTGCTGGCCCGACGGATACGCGTTCTCCAGCGCGACGCTCCACGGGTAGCGGTAGACCGAATAGTAGGACTGATCCCACTTGATCTTCTGCATCTTGCTCGGCGTCCCCATCACCACCAGATACAGGTCGCTGTCATCGCTGCGCACCTGGAACGACAGCGCGGCATCGGCGCCTCGCTGCAACGCGCTGTAGCGCGGCTTGCCGTTCGCCTCGATCGCGACCAGGCCCCAGCGCCAATCCGAGTCCGGCGTGCCGATGCGATCGGGATCGTTCGCCAGCCCGGGCAAGGTGTCGACCGCAGATGCCTGCTGCACGTCGCCGTGGAATCGCACCACGACCGCCCCGGCGCCCTGGGCGGGAACCAGCCTGACCAGGTTGTAGCCCCAACGCTGCGGCGCCCAGTCGAACGGCACTTGGTAGACGCCTGTCTGGCCCTGCACCGGATCCAGCCGGGTCAGGCGCAGGGCGCGATCGCGATTGGTCTCATCGGCCAGGTTTTCCGGATCGAACGCGGTATTGCTGCCGTATTGCTGGCGCATCACGACGCCATGGTCGCGACCGTCCGGGTCGGTGTAGTCCCACTGCACGTTGTGCATGGCCCAGTCGCCGAACACGTCGTTGAGCTGCGACTGGCTCCAGCCCATGTTGTCGCGGATGATCGAGAACGGATCGGCATCGGCCTGGCGGGAATCGCCGGGCTTGGGCGCCTTGGCCCACAGATCGTTGATGATCGCGTAACCGAAGCGATCCTTGAGGTACTCCATGAACTGCCAGTTGCAGTAGCGGTCGCGGGTCGAGCCAAGATAGAGATGCGGGTAGTTCACCAACATCTCAGAGCACTGCACGTCGTCGTGGAAATACTGATGCGCCATCCAGTTGGCATGCGATTCCCAGATCCAGCCGACGTACGGCGAGTCGCGCAAGCCGCCGGTACTGCCCTGCAAGCCATGGGTCAATTCATGCGCCAGGCCCCAGTGGTACCCCAACTGATCCGGGTTGATCCACATGCCCATGCCGCCACTGGCGGAGGTACCGCCGTTCAGGCCGAAGCTGTGGTCCAGGTAGACGCTGACCTTGTACTTCGTTTGCGTGTTGCAGTAAGGCTCGGGAAACCCGACGCGCTCCATGTAGGCAGACCAGATCAGTTCCAGTTCCTTGGCTGCCGAGGCGACGTCGTCCTGCGACACGGTTTGCCCGTCCTTCCAGCGGAACGCGAAGTGTTGCGTTTCGTAGCGAACGGCCGGCATGTCGGTATCGCCGGGATTGGCGATCCATTGGCCGGCGGTGCAGGCCGCCGCGTGTGCATGTTGCGCAGCCAAGGCCAGAACAGCCGACAGGCACATCGTGGAGACCAGACGCACGAATCGAGAAGCAGCAAGTTTCACGGCTCTACACTCCTCTTGTCCGACGACATTGGATGAATAGGACGATCGACGCGCGTTCCGCCGCACCAGCCTGCAGTGATTGAGGCATGCCGCCGCCACCCCGACGGCATGCGGATCCAGGTTCGCCTCCGGCGAACGCCAGGAACACGCCGCACGGCAGCCACTCGCGTATCGGCAATGCGTCGCCAGACTAATCCACCAAAACGCCATGCACCCGACGTTTATCCTCATGGAATCGGGATAATTCCGCACAGAGTCCGAAAATCAAACCGACGTCACGGCAGGAACATGATGCGGCCGGCACCTGCCGCCGACATCAGCGGCAGGTGCTGCAACCGAAGCGCCTGCGAAGGTCGGCGAGGTCGGTTCGATCGGCATGCACGCCTCACTTCAAGGCATGTCGCAGCGCTGCACATCCGCCGCGGTCGCCTGCGGCAAGCGATGCGCCTGCGGCGCCAACATCTCCCACTCCTGCACCGCCAGTGCGGCGTAGCGCTCGCCGCCGCCGGATGCGTCCAGCTCCGCGCGCACGCAGCGCGTGGTCACTGGCGCGAAGCGCAGCGTCTGCCAGCGGCCGGCGACGGGTGCGCGCGTACTCTCTGCCAGCGGCCACCAACGGCCGTCGCGACGGTACTCCAACCGCCAGCGCGCCGGCGGCGCCACGCCGCTGTCCGCGCCCGGCGGATGATCGGCCCAGAACAGGATGCGACTGCCCTGCAGCGTCACCGGTTGCGCCCAGCTGTACTGCAGCCATTGCTGCGGTGGGTTGTGCGGTGTCCAACTGCCCCATAGCTGCGGCGGCAACGGATTGCGCTTGACCCGGCCGTCGTTGAGCGCGGCGATCCAGTACTGGTGCGGAATGTCCGGACCGTTGGACGCGCTGGCATGGGCATAGCGGGCGAGGTTGCGCTGCGGCGGCAACGGCGGCTGCGGCCGCTGCGTGGGCACCACCGGCAGGATCCGCGCCGGCTGCCGGGTGTCGTCCCACTGCAGCCGGTCGATCGCCACGCTGCGGCGGAAATGCCCGCCGCCCTTGGCGTCGGCGGTGTGGTAGACCAGGTACCACTGGCCCTTGAATTGCACGATGCCCGGATGCGAGGTGGTCGAGGACACCGGCGGCAGGATCACGCCGCGGTAGGTCCATGGCCCCAACGGCGAGGGCGCGCTGCCGTAGGCGATGCACGCGTGGTACAGCGTCGGCGTGCACTCCGACTCCGGTCCGGCACGGTTGCCGGCGTAGGCCAGGTAGTAGGTGCCATTGCGCTTGAACAGCCACGGCGCTTCGAAGTAGCCGTCCAGCGTGGTCACCGCCACCGCCCGCCCCTTCGGCGTGACCATGTCGCGTTCAAGTTCGATGCCGAACAGCTTGCCGAAAGTGCCCCAGTACAGATACACGCGGCCGTCGTCGTCGACCAGGACGGTCGGGTCGATGTTCTGGATCGCGTTGGGCACCGGCAGCGACTGCGACAAGATCGGTCCCTGCGGATGCGCGTCGCGCCACGGCCCCAGCGGGCTGTCGGCCACCGCCACGCCGATCGCGAACGGATCGGCATTACGCGAGTGTGCTTCCTGCACCGGCGCATACAGGTAATAGCGTTTATCCGGGCCCTGCACGATCTGCGCAGCGTAGGCGTGGCCGGGCGCCGCCCAGGCGAATACCTTCTGCGGGCGCAGCAACGTCGGGTAATGGGTCCAGTCACCGCGGCCGACATCGTCGGTGACCAGCAGTTGCCAGCGGTCGATCACGAAGTCGTTGACCTCGGGTGCCGCCTCGTCGCGGCCGGCGATGATGTAGAGCTTGCCGTCGGCGACCAGCGGCGCGGGGTCGGCCGAATAGGCACGTCCGTCGGCCAGGATCGGATTGCCCGACGCATGTACCTGCCGCGACCAGGGCACCGCCGGTGTCGCGGCGATGGCCGCGGCAACGCCGATGCAGGCAGCGCAGGCCACCAGCAGGCAGGCGACGGCACGGCGCACGGGATGGCGGTTCATGGCGTCGTCTCCGCCTCGATCACCAGCTCCAGCCGCACCGGCAGCGTCCCGGTGCCATCGCAGCCCTGCGCCTGTCCGACCACGCTCAGGCGGCCGGGCTTGGCATAGGCGGCCGGCGCCAACGGCGACCACTGCACCGGCACACGCTCGCGCGAGCCGTCGTTGTACTGCACGGAGACCAGTTCCGGCAGCACCGGCGTCTGCCCGGCAGGCACATGCAGCGGCGGCGGCACCTGCACCGTGGTGAGCTGGCCCGGCGCGGTCGCGCGGACCCAGATGCTGGCCGTCGCCGGCACGCCGCCGTCGGCCAGGCCCTGCACCTGCACGCGGCCCTCACCGGCCAGCGCCGCCGCATCGACCTGCGACCAGCGCACGCCCAGCCAGGCCCAACTGCCGTCGGCGAAGTAGCCGGCGATGCGCGCCGGCAGCGTCGGCGCCTGACCGGGCGCGATGCGCACGTCCACCGCTTCGGTCGCCACCGCGCGCTCGGCGAACACCTGCCATTCGTCCAGACCGACCGCGTAGTGGCCCTCGCCCTGCGCCGCGGTCTGCAGCACCGCGCGCAAGGCCGTGGTGACCACCGGCGCGAACGTCACCCGGCTCGGCGCGCCATCGCCCTGCACCGGATAGCCGCCGCGCACGGCGATGTCGCGCCACTGCGTGCCGTCGCGGTATTGCAACGTCCACGCGCGCGGCAACGCCACCCCGCCCTGCGGCTGGTCGTCCCAGAAATACAGCGCCGCCGCGTTCATCCGTTGCGGTTGCGGCCACTCGTACTGCACCCACACCGAAGCCGGCTGCGCGCGCCCCCAACTGCCCCAGCGGCGGTCGGCTGTCGGCACTTGGTGCGGCGCCGGCAGCAGCCCATCGTTGAGCGCCTGCAGGCGGTGATGACCGGCGGTGAACTGCGCGCTCGGCGTAGCCTCGCCCTGTACCTGCAGCGTCTGCCCGGCCGGAGCCGCCGCCGCGATCACCTTGACCTCGGCGTGCCACTGCAACGCGCCATCGTCGGCCTGCAACTGCAAGGTGTAGGCGCCGGGCGCAGTGAAGCGCACCTGCGTGGTGGCCGCCTGCGGCTGCTCGAACAGCGCCGCGCCGCCGGGCGGTGCCTGCAGCGTGCGCCAGTGCAGGGAAAGCGTGCCATTCGGCAGCGCGTCGTCGCCGACCCGCCCGGCCAGGCGCACCACGCCGCCGGTACTGCTGCCGTCTTCCTGCCAGGCCTCGACCTGCGGCGCCTGGTTGCCGTGCGCCGCTGGCGCCGCGGCGCCGCTGGCATAGGCCTGGAGCTCCTTGATCCCGGTGCGCAGCGCGCCGGCATGCGTGACTTGCAGACGCCAGCGCTGCGCGCGCAGCGGCGGGAAACGGATGCGGTTGCGGTTGCCCTGCGTGATCGGTGCATCGCGCACCTGGCCCGGCACGGTCTTCCACACGCCGGCGTCGAAGTACTGCAGCACGTACAGCCACGGCGGCGCGTAGCCGGCGCGCGTGCCCGACGCAAAGCCGTGCTGTTCGCCCGGAGGCGAGGAACTGCGATAGAAGTACACGCGTACGTCGTCCAGGGTCTGCGGGCGCTGCAGATCCAGCTCCAGCCAGTCACTGGCGGCAGGCGAACCGGCGGTCCCCCAGAACGGTTCGTTGGCGGTGCTGCCGTCGACCGCCGCCGTGGCCGGGAATCCGTCGGTCGCGTAGCTGGCGCTGACTGCCGCGCCCTGCGCCAGGTTGCGCGCGCCGGGCGGCAACGCGATGTCGAGCCCCGCGTCGGCGAGGACCGCACCGATTCGCGCCGTGCCGGGAAACCGCACCTGCTGCGGCGCCTGCAATGCCAGCCGATGCGCGGCCAGCACCTGCATCTGCGCGGCACCGGCGTTGACCGCATCCGGCAAGGCCTGCACGCGGCCGCTGGCGGGGTCGTACAGCACGTGCGCCAGGCGATCGACGGTGAAAGCCAAATGCCCGTCCAGGTACAGCGAATAGCCCTTTGGCGCGGCCCCGCCGTAGCGGCGCCCGTCGCGGTCCCAGACGATGCTCAGGTCGCGGTCGCGGTAGCGCAGGCGGTCGGCGGCGAAATGGTCCCAACCGATGTCGATGGGATACAGCTCGACCAGGGCATCGCTGCGCGGGCGCAGGCCCATCGCATCCTCGATCACAGTGAAGTTGGTGGCGCCGAGCTGGGTGTGGTGGATCCACGAGCGATAGCCGATGCGGCCGCCATCGGCGGCGCTGCCCTGCGCCCAGAACTCGTTCTGGTCCGGATAGCGGTTGTCGCCGTCGATGTAGTGCGCCCACGCGTTCCAGTACAGCAGCTTGCGGTAGCTGGACGCATCCAGGTATGGGCTGGGGTAGTCGCGCAACACGCTGCCGAGCAGGCGGAACGCCACGGTGGAATTGATCACCGAAAAATTGTTGCTGCCGCCGGCGCCGCGCGCCTGCGCGTCGGCCTGGTTGGCGGTGTAGAACGGAAACAGCGGGAACTGTCGCGCATCGGCGAACAGGCGCAGCGCGCGCACGTACTTGGGGTCATCGTCGGCATCGCCGTGCCTGGGCATCAGGCCGACGCTGAAGGGGTAATAGTTGTTGGTTTCCTTCCAGTCCACCGGCAGGCGCGGCTCATCGGCCTGGCGCTGCTTGAGCAGGTCGCCGTGCAGGCCCATGCCGTCAGCCTGCGCGCTATGGTCCTGCCACAGCACCTCCAGCACGGCGCGGCGGATCTTCGCCGCCAGCGCCTGCATGCGCACCGCGGTGGCGGCGTCGCCGGCCAACTGCGCGGCCTGCGCGGCAGCCAGCGCATTGGCGTACACGTACGCGCTCTCGCTGCGGTCCATGCGCGGCGCGCCATGCCGCTTGGCCCAGTCGAAGGACACCGCATCGGCGTCGTTGCCGGTCATCGCCGCCCAGTCGTATTCGATCAGGCCGTTGCCGTTGCGGTCGTAGGCGCGCAGCAGCGCGTCGACGTCGTCGCTGGCGTAGCGCGCCAGTTGCCCGGCGATCGCCGGCGGGCCGCCATGCACCTGGTAGGCGCGCCAGGCGGCGGCGCTGAGGTACTGGGCGTAGGAATTGGACCAGTTCTCCGGCGCGCCGGGATTGTCCACGTACTTGCCGCCGCCGGCGGTCTCGCCCGCGCCGAGCCAGGAGCCGTAGGCGTAGAGCGGATCGCGCAGGTACTTGAGGTCGTCGATGAACATGCCGGTGGTGAGCACGATGGCGTTGTCGTAGCCGAGCACGCCCTCGACCGCCACCGGGAACTGGTAATCGTTGCCGGGCACCGCCGCGTCGAGGAAATTGAAGCGCAGCAGCCACCAGCGATAGAACAGGGTCTTGTCGAGATTGTCCTCGGGCGTGTCCAGGTACGGCAGGTTGTCGGCCCACCAGCGGTTGTAGGCGACGACGTGATCGCGATAGGCCTGCTGCGGCGACTGCGCGGCGATGCGCCGGTATTCCTGCAGCGAGGCAGGCAGCTCGTGCGCGATCAGCCCCAGTTGTACCTTCAGTGTCGGCGCGGTGCCGTGCGCCGGCACCGCCAGCGGCCGCGCGATGCTCGCACCATCGACCGCGAAGCCGTCGCCGGACAAGCGCGGAAACAGCGTGGTAATGGCGTTGTGGGTGACGAAGGCGCCGGTCAACTCGGCACTGTCGGGATGCGTGGCCATCGGCGAGAGCGCACGCAGGGTCAGGCTGTGCGCCACGCCGTCGACACTGGACACGGTGACTTCGACCACCGCCACGTTCTGTTCGCTGATGAACTTGACCAGTTGCAGGCGCACGCCGCCACCGGCATACGCGCTGCTGAAATAGCTCGGCGTCTGCCGCCGCTGCGCGCTGTCCTCGACCAGCGCGATCGGCACGCCGTCGCGCTCCAGTTGCAGGCGGAACAGCGCGTCGTGGCCGGTCTTGTGCACGTAGGCAACGTCGCCGACGAAGCCAGGCTCCTCCGGCTTGTGCGTGTACAGGTAGGCGGCGCGGCCGCGGGTGAACAGCCAGTTGTTGCTGTCGCCGAAGCCGCCACCGGTACCCTGCCGCGCGAGCAGGCGGTCGATCCAGAAATCGCGGCCGGGCGCGCGGCCGGCGCCCGCCGCCAGGTCGGCGGCGAACACGCGCTGCAACTGGCCCTGCCCCCGGCCCGGCGCGAACGCCACGCCGCTATCAGGCAAGGGATGCGCATCGCCCTTGAAGTGCGGCATGCCGATCGCGGCATTGCTGGGCTGCAGGCCTTCGCCGTCGCGGTCGAGGTCGCCGACGGCGGCTGACGCCGCCACCGCACTCGCAGCGAACGACAGTCCAACCAGGAGAGCGATGGCGCCGCGCCGCACGCGCGATGCGGCGCCACCGAGGACAGGCATGCGACTCAAAACTCGGTCCTGATCCGCGCCCAGAAGTAGCGCCCCAGCGTGTCGTAGGTGAACGCATCGGTGTTGGCCGCGCTGGCATAGCCGTAGTAGCGCGGCGGCGTGCGATTGCCGAGGTTGTTCACGCCCAGCGCCAGGGTGGTATGCAGGCTCTCGAACTTCCGGCTCACGCTGGCGTCGTGGTAGGTCACCGTGCCGACCGGGAAGTACACGCAACTGCCGTCGGCGGCGGTGTTGACGCAGAAGTCCTCGTAGGCGCTGCCGACGGTGGTGCGCCCGATCAGCCGCGTGTTCCAGCTCGCGTGCCAGGGGCCGTTGTCCCAGTCGAGGGTGAAGTTGGCGCGCCAGCGCGGCATGTTGCCGTAGCTGGATTGTTCGCCCACGTAGTTGTGCGGATCGCCGCTGAATTTGTAGCTGGACAGGTAGGTGGCATCGACGCCGGCGCGGAAGCGGCCCCAGGCTGTCTCCGGCAAGGCGTACTTGATGCCAACGTCGTCGCCGCGGATGTCGACCTTGCCGCTGTTGATCGCGAACGGCACGGTGACGCTGACCAGTTGCCCGGTGGGGCCGCGCTTGATCAGCGGGCAATAGGCGCTCTGGCCGTCGTAGCAGTTCTGCAGCACCTGATCCAGGCCGGTGCCGTTGATCATGTCGTCCAGGGTGACGCGCCAGCTGTCCAGATTCAGCGACAGACCCTCGGCCCAGCCCGGGTCGTACACCGCACCGATGTTGTAGGAGCGGCCCTGCTCGGGCTTGATCGCGAAGCCCGCGTTGGCCGAACCGGTGGTGAGCACGGTGAAGGACGAGCTGTTGACGAAGCTGCCGTTGGTCGGCACGTTGGCGCAGGCCGCGGGGTTGCCGCCGCCGGTGTAGCCGTTGCACGGATCGGTGTAGGTCCCGGCGTCGTCGACCACGCCGTTGAACGGCGAGCCGTACAGATCGCCCAGCGCCGGCGCGCGGAACACCTGCGAGCCGGTGGCGCGGATCAGCAGGTTGTCGATCGGCCGCCATTCCAGCGCCACCTTGCTGTTGGTGGTGCTGCCCCAGTAGTCGTAGCGCGAGTAGCGCGTGCCCAGGTTGAGGTTCAGCGCCTGCGCGCCGGTCACGCCCTTGAGCAGCGGTACCAGCACTTCGGCATACGCCTCCTTGATGGTCTCGTCGTGGCCCTGGTTCATGATGCAACCGTCGTTGTAGTCGCAGTTGCCGTCCGCATCGGCCGCCGCCACCGGATTGCTGGTGCCCTGCGAGAAGCCGTTCTTGCGGAACGACAGGCCGAAAGCGGCCTGCACCGCTCCGGCCGGCATCGCGAACAGGTCGCCGTTGACGCTGGCCTCGGCGAACTTCATCGTGCTCTCGTCGATCAGGTCGACCGCGCTCTGGGTGGCCTTGATGCCGGCGATGGTGGCCGGATCGTCCGGGTTGAACACGTTGATGGGGGTGCAGCCGGCGATGACGTTGCCGGGCGTACCGCACTTGATGGTGCCGTCGCTGTCGCGGAACGAGGCACCCACCGCGTTGTTGAGCGCCGAGGTGATGGAGAAGCCGTTGCGCACCAGGGTGTCCTTGTAGTGCGCGTAGCCGGCCGCCGCATCCCACTGCCAACTGCTGTCGCCGAACTTGCCACGCAAGCCGGCGACGATGTTGGTCTGGTACATCGTCGAGGTGTAGACGCGGGTGTTGGCCGGCACCGAACGCAGCAGGTAGCGGCTGAGCTGGGCGCCGAAGGGGTTGTAGTAGTTCTTCGCGGCGTTGGGCAGTTCCAGGCCGTAGGCGGTGAGCTGCGAGGTGGTCTCGCTGCGGGTCCAGAACATGTCCAGGTAGCCCTGCACGTTCGGGGTGAAGTCGAACGTGGCGTGCGCAGAGGCGTTGGTGCGCTGCACCGGGGTAATCAGGTACTGCCCGGTGTAGGAGTTGTAGCCTTCCACCGCCTGGCTGTAGGTGTGGAAGTCGCTGGCGGTGACCTGGCCCGGCGCCAGGTTGGCGTTGGGCGTCAGCACGCTGCCACTGCGCAGGAAGGCGCGGGTGCCGTTGCCGCGGCGCTCCACCACCTGGCCGTTGAGATAGTTCTGCGCGGTGCGCGCGTAGTCGCGATCGCTGTCGTACAGCGCGTTCATCGAGCTGCGGCTCACGCCCAGGATCAGCCCGCCGCGGTCCCAGGTCTTGCCCCACTCCAGGCCGAGCGAGCGCCGGTTGCCGTCGCCGTGGGTGCTCAGGCCGTAGTCGGCGGTGGCGGCGAAGCCGTCGTACTTGTCCTTGAGGATGATGTTGACCACGCCGGCGATGGCGTCGGAGCCGTACACCGACGAGGCGCCGTCGGTGAGCACCTCGATGCGCTCGACCATGGCCGCCGGAATCGCGTTGACGTCCACGCCGGGCGCGGCGGCGACGCTGCTGGCCGGCCCGGCCATGCGATGGCCGTTGACCAGCACCAGGGTGCGCTCGGGGCCGAGGTTGCGCAGCGACACCAGCGCGCGGCCGTGGCTGAAGCCGGAGTTGAGCGCGACGTTGGGCATGTTGCCGGCCATCGCCGGCAGTTGCTGCAGCAACTGGCCGAGGGTGTCCTGGCCGCTGTCCTCGATGCGCTGGCGGTCGATGGTGATGACCGGGCTGGCGGTTTCCGCATCGACCCGGCGCAGATGGCTGCCGGTGACGCTGACGCGTTCCAGCGTGGTCGCCTGGGTGTCCTGGGTCTGCGCATCCTGCGCCTGCGCTGCCGGCGCGAGCAGGGCCAGGGCGGTGCAGATGGCCGCGGCCAGCGGACCGGGCTGCGGCGCGGCGCGCCAGGAACACGGGAGCAGCGGCGCAACGCGTTCGAGCAAAGACGGCATCGGAAATCTCCTGAGCGGCAGCCTGGCGTTCGTCGGAGCGCCGCCCTTCCCCAGGCGGGCGCCCCGTCGCCAGCGCGTGTGGCGGATACGAAAACGGACGTGTCCACGCATGCGCCATCGGATGGGACGATCCCGACGCCGCCTGCACGGCGACGCGCACGACCCATGCGCTGCGTCCCCGGTGACGTGCAACGAATCTCCCCCTGGACATTCACTGCACGGTCACAATGTGCGCGTAGGACGCGCGCGGCGTCTTGTCGTATTTATCGGGAAAACGTGCGGAATACCGCACTGCCCCGCAGGCAGGCGGGACGTTTCCGACTTTTTCGCCACTCAGCCGTAGACGGCCGAAATCGCCACCGTCGCCGCGCTGCCGGCCGGCACCAGCACGCGCTCGTTGCGCGGCCCGGACAGCGCCGCCGGCTGCCCGTCCAGTTGCACCTCCTGCAGGCGGGTGCCGGCCGGCACGCGCAGGGTCAGCCAGGTGCGTGCCGGCCGCTGCGCCGGCAGCGTCACGCGGCCGTCGATGCGCTTGAGCGCCGGATCCGCGTGCAGCGCCAGCGACACCCTGCCCCAGCGCGTCGGCGCCGCGTCGATCGCGATCGTCTCGCCACTGCCCAGCCAGTCGCGCGGCACCGCCCGCGCCAGGAACAGCTCCTCGCCGGCGCTGTCCTCGAACACCAGCATCCAGCGCAGCAGCAGCGGAATGGTCAACTGCGCGGGGATGCAGAACAGCGGCATGCCGCCGGTGATGCCGGTGACCTCGCCCGCCGTCCAACTGCCGCGGGTATGCACGTGGTAGCGGTGCGCGTACAGGAACAGCAGGTACTCCTCGACGCGGTCCAGGCGCAGCAACTGCTGCGCGTAGCCGTAGGAGATGAAACCAAGCAGGTCGCGCGCCTCCGGGGTCGGCGCGGTGATGTTGCCGACCACACCGAGGCTGGTGCCGCCGTGGCCGCGCACGCAGTCGATGACCAGGTGCGCCAGGTCGTCGGGCAGCACGTCGGCCTGCAGCAGTTCGGCATAGGCGCGGTGCGGCCAGCCCTGCTCGCTGGGATGTTCCTGCTGCAGCGACTGGCGGAACGTCAGTTTCACCCCTGGCAGCGGGCCGATGTACGGGGGCTGCAGATCGCGACGGATGTTGCCACGCAGCGTGCGCAGCAATTGCGTGGACAGTTGCTGCGCACGGCGCTGCCACTGCGCCGCGGCGGCCTGCCCGCCCGGCCCGGCGATGCCGCTCCACACCGCCGCCAGGTCCCGCCAGCCACGCACCGTCAGCGCGCTGTTGGCGTAGTACGGCTTCCACCACACCTGCGGATCGGGGAACAGGCAGGCGTCGGATTCGTTCCAGCCGTGGAGCAGGCCATGCCCCGGTGCCGATGGCGGCAGGCGCAGGCTGGCGTCGTGCAGCTCGACCAGCACCTGCGCGGTGGCGGCGATCTTGTCGCGGTGCTTGCGCAGCAGCGCGGCATCGCCGGTGTAGCGCAGGTAGCGCGCCAGCAGCGACAGGGTCAGCCCGAACTGCCCGGTCTCCGGGCCGCGCATGTTGACCATGCCGTCGGCCTGCACGAAGTCACTGAAATAGCCGTCCAGCACCGCCGCCGCCTGACTGAAACGCCCCCATTCCAAGTTGGCGTACAGCGAACTGGTGAAGGTGTCCTGGAAGCCGTCGTACTCGTTGCCGTAGTAGTCGCGGTCCACCGCACCGTACTTGGGATAGGTGCCGCCCGGACGCACCACCAGTTCGCGGGCGAAGGCGAAGCGCGCCATGTCGCGCCAACTCGCATCCGGAGTCTGCGCCTGCACAGTGTCGGCGAGCTGCGCCTGCCAGTAGCCGACGAAGGCGAGCAGGCCGCGGTAGAAATCCTCGGCGCTGCGCGGGCCGCGCCGCGGCGGGTAGTCGGGATAGCTGTAGCCGTACACGACCTTGCTGACCTTGCCATGCTCGACCAGCGCACTGCGGTGCCAGGTCTGCACCACGAAGCGGTCCTCGGCCAGCACGTCGGCGAACAGCAGGATGTCGTAGTAGCGGCCCTCGCCGGCCGGCACCACCTTGCGCACCGCCGGCATCCAGCCGCCGAGCAGGCCTTCGCTGCGGCGCCGCACCAGCTCGTCCTTGCCCAGCTCCGGGAACGCCTGGATCGCGCGATAGCAGCGGGTGCGCCCGTCCGGGTACACCGGCATGGTGTCGGCGCACTCGCGGGTACCGACGAAGGTGGTCCACGGCAGGCGCCCGTTGTAGTCCTTGGGATCCAGTTGCGAGGCCGGCGGCGGCGCGACGTCGCGCACCTCGTCGGCGCGCGGGTCGCCGTCGCGCAGCAGGCGATCGGCGAGCAGGTCGGCATCGGCCATCGCCACTTCGGCCAGGGCCATGCCGAAGTACGGGGCCTGCGCGGCCGGGAACACCGCTTCGGTGCGCTTGCCCAGCACCAGCGCCCCGCCCGGCCCGCGCAGGGTCAGATCGCCGTCGGGCTGGCGCAGGTCTTCGTACACCTCCCAGGTGGCGCCGGCCTCGACGAAACGGCATTGCAGGGTGTGCCCGGCCAGCGCGTCGGCCGCCAGCGGCTGCAGTTGCGGCGGTGCGGGCGCACGCGCGGCGCTGGCCGCTGTGGGTGCCGCGGCGGCACGCCCGGCCAGCGCTTCCACGCCGGCAACCGCGCCGACGGCCAGGCCCTGACGCAGGAAATCTCTCCGATCCATCTACCGTCCCCGATGCAATGCGATCGTCGCATCGTGCGCTGCGCGCGCCGCAGCGTCTTGTGCGCTGTGCCGAGGATCGGTGCGGAAAATCGCATAGCCGCGTGATCGCGGCGATGTTGCGTTGCGGGAACGCAACGCGTCGGCGACGGCTTACGCGAGCACGTCGAGCAGGCTGCCGATGCTGTCGTCGGCCGCGCGCAGCACGCGCGCATTGGCCTGGAACGCGGTGCGCTCGGTCAGCGTACCGACCATGTCGTCGACCAGATCGCTGCCCGGCCCACCGGCCTGCCGCACCTGCCCGACCACGCCACCGCCGGCGCTCGCCTGGTTCACCGGCACCGAACGCTGGAACCCGTCGGTGGCGAGATTGGCGATGTTGTTGGCGCGCACCTGCAGCCCGGATGTCGCCGCGCGCATGCCGGAGAGCGCGATCGAGGAACTGGGGGCGATGGCGGTCATGACGGGCCTGGGGCGCAGGGAGACTTGCCGGGTTATCGGCTGGTTTGGCGAGGTCTTGAGTGGGGGGATTGGGGAATTGGAATTGGGGATTGGCAAGAGCGGGCGCGTCGGCGCGATGATCTGAAGCCCCTCTCCCCTCGGGAGAGGGGTTGGGGTGAGGGTACGGAGCCGCGCGATGCCCCAAAACTTGGTGCATCGCCCGCACCCTCATCCGCCCCTGCGGGGCACCTTCCCCCCAAAAGGGGGCCATGGTCCCGAGGGGAGAAGGGAAAAGCCAAAGCCCCTCTCCCGTCGGGAGAGGGGTTGGGGTGAGGGTCCGGGCGCCGCGATGCCACCGAAATTCCAATGTCACCCGTACCCTCATCCGCCCCTACGGGGCACCTTCTCCCGAGGGGAGAAGGGAAAGTCGAGTTCCGAAGGAACAAGAACCACCGCGCCTTTACGAATCCCCAATCCCAAATCCCAAATCCCGGCCCCACCTACAGCCGATTCCACGCCGGCGTCGGCTCCCCCAACAGATGCCGCACGAAGAAGTCGTACTGGCGCCGTTGCACGTAATCGATGGGACCGGTGGAGCGGCCGACGGTGTGTTCGCCGCCGGGCACGACCAGCAGGTCGAAGTCCTTGTTGGCCTTGATCAGCGCGTCCACCACCTGCGCGGTCGAGGCCGGGTCGACGTTGCTGTCCTGCTCGCCGACGATCAGCAGCAGGTCGCCACGCAGCTTGGCCGCATTGTCCACGCCGGAGGCGCGGGCATAGCTGGCGTCCACCGGCCAGCCCATCCACTGCTCGTTCCAGCTGATCTTGTCCATGCGGTTGTCGTAGCACCCCGCATAGGCCACGCCCACCTTGTAGAAGTCCGGATGCCGCTCCAGCGCGCCCAGCGTGCTCTGCCCGCCGGCCGAAGCGCCGTAGATGCCGACGCGGCCGATGTCGTAGGACGGATCCTGCGCCGCCAACGCCTTGTGCCAGGCGATGCGGTCGGGGAAGCCGGAATCGCCGAGGTTCTTCCAGGCCACGTCGTGGAAGGCCTTGGAGCGGTTGGCGGTGCCCATGCCGTCGATCATCACCACGATGAAGCCCAGGTCCGCCTGCGCCTGCATGCCGATCTGCTTGTCGCCGCCGGAGTGATAGCCGAACGGCCAGAAGGTCTTGGGCACGAAGGAATCGTGCGGGCCGGCGTAGATGTTCTCGATCACCGGGTACTTCTTGTGCGGGTCGTAGTCGCGCGGGCGCACCACCATGCCCCAGATGTCGGTCTTGCCGTCGCGGCCCTTGGCGACGAAGGTCTGTGGCGCGCGCCAGCCGGCGGCCTGCAGCTTGCGGATGTCGCCGCGCTCCACCACCTGCAGCAGGCGCCCGTCGATGGCATGCAGTTCCATTACCGGCGCCATGTCCGGACGCGAATACACGTCCACGTAATGGCGCCCATCGTCGGCGATGGCCACGTCGTGGTCGGCATCGGCCTGGGTCAGCCGGGTCAGGTGGCCGCCGTCGAAATCCACCGCGAACAGTTGCCGATAGTACGGATCCTTGCCCGCATCCATGCCGCTGGCGGTGAACCAGATGCGCCGCTGTGCATCGTCCACGCGCAGCACATCGCGCACGATCCACTCGCCCTTGGTGATCTGCGTCTT
This sequence comes from Xanthomonas sp. LMG 12462, assembly GCF_009192885.1. Lineage (NCBI taxonomy): Bacteria > Pseudomonadati > Pseudomonadota > Gammaproteobacteria > Lysobacterales > Lysobacteraceae > Xanthomonas > Xanthomonas sp. LMG 12462. The sequence continues at coordinate 95,100 of NZ_NMPP01000006.1, forward strand.
GATCCGGCCGCTGGCACCGTCGAACAGGTACAGGTGGCGCCAACCATCGCGCTCGGAGATCCACAGGATTTCCTGGCCCAGGCCGTCGACATCGTGGTGGTAGCTGCGGTCGGCGTACACGAAGGTCTTGGCGTCCTCGCCCACCGCCACATGCGCCTTGCCCGTGGCCGCATCCACCGCGATCGCGCGCATGCGCTGGAAGCCGCGCTGCACGTAATCGAACACGAAGCTGGCGCTGTCGCGTCGCCACTGGATCGGCGAGAGCTGGTACGGGTTGGCGAACAGCGCGTCGTCGATGGGCAGGCGCTTGGGCGCACCGCCGCGCGCCAGCGCGCCGAGGTCGAACAGCACCGGTCGCTCGATGTCCACCGCATCGCCGGGCTTGGGATACAGCTGCGTGCGCACGATCGGCTGGCCGCCGCCGGGCGGCGCCGCCTCCACCCGGGTGACGCGGCGGGGAAAACCGGGCTTCACCCGGTACAGCGCCAGCCGCTGCGAATCCGGCGACCAGGCGATCGTTTCCGGGTCGTAGAAATCGTCGCTGCGGCCATCGTCGGCCAGGCGCAGCGTGTGGCCGTCCGCCACTGCGCGCAGCATCACCGCATTGCCGTCGACATAGGCGTCCCAGCGCCCGTCCGGCGAGCGCCGCGGGGTGGCGTCGGCCGGCACGCTGAGATCGCGCACCACGCCGAAACCGCGCGGCCGCGGCTGCGGGCCGCTGTCGGCGCGCGCGCAGACGTAGGTGGTGAGCGTGCAGCGCCACGGCGTCTCATCGAGCTCGAAGGTGATCGCCGCCTGCGGCTGGCCGCCCTCGGCGACGTAGGCGAAGCGCGCGAACGGCAGCCGCAGCGCCGGATACCTGGTGCCGGTCGCCGCACTCAACGCGCGCGCCAACTGCTGCTGGTCGAACGCCGGCTGCTTGCGCTGGCTGGCCACGTCCTCGACCACGAAGGCGAAGCCGCCCGGCACGGTCTTGCGGTAGTAGAACGCGCCGTCGTCGCGCCACTGCGCCGGCCAGGTCACGTTCTCGGTCAGGCCGATCCAGGCCTCGCGCAGGCCCAGCGAGCGCTGGTAGTCGGCGACGCTGGGCGCGGCCTGGGCGGCGCCGGCGCAGCAGGCCAGTGCCATGACGATCGATACGACGAACTTGTTCATTCGGTTTCCAAAAATCTCATGACGCGCTGTTTCCCGTAGAGCGGCTTTAGCCGCGACGGGCTTTCCCGTTGACGTCTGCCGCAGCCAATTCCACAAAAAGGGACAAGAACCGTCCTACGCCTCTCCACACACGCAACGGCTACTCCCCGTCATCCTCTTCCAACGCCAGTTCCTCGGGACGCAGGCCGCTGCGCGCACCCCAGTGATAGCAACCCAAGGCGATCGCGGCCACGCACAGCGTGTCCCAGGGATGGGCGATCCAGCCGCTGCCGCCGAAGGTGCCCAGGCGCGACACCACCAGCACCAGCGCGAAGAACACGATCAGCCACAGCACGCCGCGCACCTGCCGCCACAGCCGTGCGCGGCCGGCGGCGTTGGGCAGGCGGTACAGCACGTACAGCGCGAACATGGCGATCTGCAGGCCGAGCAGCCACGACAGCGTGTTCCAGGTCGACCAATACACGATCAGGCCTGCGACGATGAACGACAGCGGCCCGAGCAGCGCCATGCCGCGCAGCCGGAACGGCCGCGGCAGTTCCGGCGCGCTGCGCCGCAACGCGGCCACGGTCACCGGCGCCACCGCATAGCTCAGCACCAGCGCCGCCGACACCACGTTGATCAGCGCCTCCCACGAGGGGAACGGCAGGGTCCAGAACACCGACAGGCCCAGGCTCAGCCACAGCGCCGGACGCGGGATGCCGGAGGCGGCGTCCACCTTGGTCAGCACCGGCATAAAGCCGCCGCTGCGCGCCCAGCCGTAGACCACCCGCGGCGTGGCGTTCATGTAGATATTGCCGGTGCCGCTGGGCGAGATCATCGCGTCGCAGATCACCAGCGCCGCCAGCCAGCCCATGCCCAGCGCCAATGCGATGTCGTGGTACGGCAGTGAGAACGCCTTGTCGATGCCGCCCCAGCCGTTGGCCAGATGTTGCGCCGGCACCCCGCCGAGGAAGGCGAGCTGCAGCAGCACGTAGATCACCGTGGACAGCGCCACCGACAGGATCAGCGCGATCGGGATATTGCGCTGCGGATCGCGCACCTCACTTGCCACCGACACGATCGGCGTGAGCCCCAGGTAGGCGAAGATGATGCCGCCGGCGGAAATCGCCGCCTCCACCCCGGCCGCGCCGAACGGCGCGAAGCCCTGCACGTGCAGGTTGCGCACATCGAAGTGCGCCATCAGCAGCACGATCACCAGCACCGGCACCAGGAACTTGAACACGCTGACGATGTTGTTGGCGGTGGCGAAGGTCTTGACGCTGTAGTAGTTGAGCAGGAAGAACGCGACCAGCAGCGCCAGTTGCAGCAGCCAGCCGGCGACGCTGGGATGGGTGCTGCCGGCCTGGTTGAGCCAGGGGAACCACGCCGCGGCGTATTGCCGCGCCGCTTCCACCTCGATCGCGATCAGGCTGGAGAAGGCGATCAGGGTGATGAAGCCCATCAGCCAACCGAGCAGCACACCGTGCGAGTACTCCGGGTAGCGCACCACGCCGCCGGCGCGCGGCAGCGCCGCGCCGAGTTCGCAGTACACCAGGCCCAGCAGCAGCACCGCCACGCCGCCGGCGATCCACGAGACGATGCCGGCCGGCCCGGCGATCGCCGAGACGTGGCTGGCCGAGAACAGCCAACCGGACCCGAAGATCGAGCCCAAGCCGATGAAGGTCAGATCGGTGAGGCTCAAGCGCTTGTGGAACTTGCCTTGTGCGGCCATGGCGTCTCCCGCTGGATTGGTGTCACTGGCGATTCGATGATCTGCGGCGTTCCCTACCCTCACCCCAACCCCTCTCCCGGGGGGAGAGGGGCTTATTGCTCCCTTCTCGCTCCGGGAGAAGGTGCCCCGAAGGGGCGGATGAGGGTACGGGCGAAGCCTCGTGCAGTTGAAACACTGCATGCGCTTCGCGCCCCGACCCTCACCCCAACCCCTCTCCCGGAGGGAGAGGGGCTTTTACTTCCCTTCTCCCTCCGGGAGAAGGTGCCCCGCAGGGGTCGGATGAGGGTACGGGCGAAGCCTCGTGCAGCTGAAACACCGCATGCGCTTCGCGTCCGAACCCTCACCCCAACCCCTCTCCCGGAGGGAGAGGGGTTTATTGCTCCCTTCTCCCTCCGGGAGAAGGTGCCCCGAAGGGGCGGATGAGGGTACGGGCGAAGCCTCGTGCAGTTGAAACACCGTATGCGCTTCGCGCCCCTTACCC
>NZ_NMPP01000060.1:0-15497 GCF_009192885.1 Xanthomonas sp. LMG 12462
GGCACCGGTCCGCTGCCGCGCATCGCCATCGCCGAGGCCGCCGCCGAGCAGCTGTCGCTGGCGCTGAGCAACCTGCGCCTGCGCGAGTCGCTGCGCCTGCAGTCGATCCGCGACCCGCTCACCGGCCTGTTCAACCGGCGCTACCTGGAAGAATCGCTCAACCACGAACTGGCCCGCTGCGGACGCCGGCAGATGCCGCTGTCGCTGCTGATGCTGGACGTGGACCATTTCAAGCAGTTCAACGACCTGCACGGCCACGGCGGCGGCGACGCCCTGCTGGCGGCGGTCGGGCAGATGCTGTCGACGCGGCTGCGCGGCGAGGACATCGCCTGCCGCTACGGCGGCGAGGAGTTCACGGTGATCCTGCCGGAGACCGGGCCGGAACAGGCGCAGGCCATCGCCGAGCAGATCCGCAGCGCTGCCCAGCAATTGAGCGCGACCGTGGACGGCAAGGCGCTGCCGGCGGTGACCATGTCGATCGGCGTGGCCAGCTATGCGCGCGACGGCGTGGTCGCCACCACCCTGCTGCGCAAGGCCGATGCGGCGCTGTACCGGGCCAAGCGCTGCGGCCGCAACCAGGTGCAGGCCTACGACCCGGCGCTGGACGGCATGGGCTGAACCGGCGGCGGTCGCGGTCGGGCCGTCGTTTTGAAGAAAGCGTCACAAAACCGACGCGATAGAGCGGCGATAGTCGCGCTTCCCCCGACTGGAGACGACAGCCCATGTCCATCTGGAAAGACCAGGGTCCCGCGCGCAAGGATGGCCTGCCGCCCGTTCCCGGCAACGGCGCGTTGCCGCCGGAGCCGCGCCCGCCGGGCGATGCCGCCCCAGGCGAACCGCTCGCCGCGGTCGCCGCCGCCGCCCCTGCCGCCCGCGCCCCTGCGCCGGCACCCGCCGCGAAGGAATCGCTGATCGCCGCCGACATCAGCATCGAGGGCAAGATCGAGGGCACCGGCCACATCCGCATCGCCGGCAAGTTCAAGGGCGACGTCAACGTGCAGGGCGACCTCACCATCGAGACCGGCGCCAAGCTCAGCGGCGGCGTGCGTGCCGACAAGGTGGTGATCGCCGGCGAGCTGGAAGGCAACATCGAATCGGCCTCGCGGGTGGAGCTGCTTGCGTCCGGCGCGCTGATCGGCGACGTCAAGGCCGGCTCGCTGACCGTGGCCGCCGGCTCGCGCATGCGCGGCCAGGCCGACTTCGGCTGGGACGACGACAAACATGCCCGCAAGGGCGGCAAGCCCGCGGAGTCCGACGCCGGCGCATGAGCAGCCCGCGTCCCGGCAGTCCGGGGGCGACCCGGACCTGCCCGCACTGCAAGGCCACCATTCTCGAAAGCGCCAGCGTCTGCCCGGCGTGCAAGCACCACCTGCGCTTCGATTCGGCGGTGCTGCAGCAGTCGGCGCCATCGGCGCTGGTGCCACTGCGGGTGGAAGGGAGCATCCGCCACCCGGCCGACGGCAGCGCCTGGGAGTACACCGTGCTGGTCAGCATCCGCAACGGCCGCGGCGAGGAGATCAAGCGCCAGTTGGTCGGCGTCGGCGCCATGCTCGACGGCGAGGAACGCAGTTTCACGCTCTCGGTCGAGGCGACGCCGGTGCGGGGTGGGAAGCGCGGGAGGCATTAGCGTCTGTGGCGCTGGGATTGGGGATTGGGGATTCGTAGGAGCCTGGCCCCTCTCCCGTCGGGAGAGGGGTGGGGTGAGAGTACGGCCGCGCGTCGCCTCTGATCACCGCACTTGCTGCGTGGCTACGTTGGCCGCCGTACCCTCATCCGCCCCTTCGGGGCACCTTCTCCCGGAGGGAGAAGGAAGTGCCGGCCCGCTTTTCTACATGCCGAGGGCGCGCTGGCCTTCATACCGCAACTCATGGCATTGCAGAAGCTGAGCCCCTCTCCCGTCGGGAGAGGGGTTGGGGTGAGGGTACGGCCGCGCGACGCCGGTGATCGCTGCACTTGCTGTCTGGCGACGCTGGCCGCCGTACCCTCATCCGCCCCTTCGGGGCACCTTCTCCCGAAGGGAGAAGGAAGTCCCGGCTAGCCCAATTTTCCACATGCCGAGGGCGCGCTGGCCTCCATAGCGCAGCCCAAGGCATCGCGGAAGCTGAGCCCCTCTCCCACCGGGAGAGGGGTTGGGGTGAGGGTACGGCCGCGCGTCTCCGGTGATCGCTGCAGTTGCTGCCTGACTAGGCTGGCAGCCGTACCCTCATCCGCCCCTTCGGGGCACCTTCTCCCGGAGGGAGAAGGAAGTGCCGGCCCGCTTTTCTACATGTCGAGGGCGCGCTGGCCTTCATACCGCAACTCATGGCATTGCAGAAGCTGAGCCCCTCTCCCGTCGGGAGAGGGGTTGGGGTGAGGGTACGGTCGCGCGACGCCGGTGATCGCTGCACTTGCTGCATGACTAGGCTGGCAGCCGTACCCTCATCCGCCCCTTCGGGGCACCTTCCCCCAAAAAGGGGGCCGTGGTCCCGGAGGGAGAAGGAAGTGCCGGCCCACTCATTTCCCACTTGGCGACGGCGCGGTGGGTCGCCATGGCGCAGGCCTACGGCAACGCACGCGCCAGCAGTTCCTCGACCGGCGCACCCGCCTGCAGCGTGCCAAACGCCAGTCCATGCGCGCCGGCCAGTCGGCTTTGCACGAACACAGTGGCGGCCGGACTGCCGCTGCGCAGCAGGAGCGCGGCCTGCAAGGCCAGTGCGATGCGTTCGGCCAGGCGCCGTGCGCTGTACTCGTCCACTTCGGCGTTGCCGGACAGCGACGCGCGCAGTGCGTCCAACGCCGCGTCATAGGCCGGGTCGGTGCCGCCCGCCGTCTGCAACTCCGCCAGCACCGCGGCCGCGCTGGCCGGTTCGCGCGCCAGCGCGCGCAGCACGTCCAGGCACTGGATGTTGCCGCTGCCCTCCCAGATCGAATTCAGCGGCGCCTGCCGGTACAGCCGCGGCAGGATCGACTCCTCGACGTAGCCGGCACCGCCCAGGCATTCCTGCGCCTCGTTGACGAAGGCCGGCGCGCGCTTGCACAGCCAGTACTTGCCCAGCGCGGTGGCAATGCGCGCGAATGCGGCCTCGGCGGCATCGGCGTCGGCGGCATCCACCGCGCGCGCCACCCGCAGCGCGAACGCGGTGGCGGCTTCCGATTCCAGGGCCAGATCGGCCAGCACGTTGCGCATCAGCGGCTGCTCGACCAGGCGCTTGCCGAACGCGATGCGATGCCGCGCGTGGTGCAGCGCCTGGGCGAGCGCCATGCGCATCTGCGCAGCCGCGGCGAGCATGCAGTCGAGCCGGGTGAGCATCACCATGCCGATGATCCGCGCCACGCCACGCCCTTCCTCGCCGACGCGCTGCGCCCAGGCACCGGCGAACTCGACTTCGCTGGACGCGTTGGACCAGTCGCCCAGCTTGTCCTTCAGCCGCATCAGCCGCAGCGCGTTGAGCTGCCCATCGGGCAGGCGCCGTGGCAGCAGGAAGCAGGTCAGGCCGCCCGGCGCCTGCGCCAGCACCAGGAAGCCGTCGGACATCGGTGCGGAGAAGAACCACTTGTGCCCGACCAGACTGTACGCGCCGGCGCCGTCCAGCGGCGTGGCGACGGTGGCGTTGCGGCGCACGTCCGAGCCGCCCTGCTTCTCGGTCATGCCCATGCCGAGGGTGATGCCGGTCTTGTCGGCGATCGGCACGTCGCGCGGGTCGTAGTGCGGCGCGGCGGCCTTGTCGGCCCATTCGCGCAAGGCCGGGTCCTGGCGCAACACCGCGACCGCGGCATGGGTCATGGTCAGCGGGCAACTGGTGCCGGCTTCGGCCTGGTGGTGCAGGTAGCTCAGCGCCGCGCGCGCCACATGCGCGCCCGGCTGCGGGCTGTGCCAGGACAGCCCGGCCACGCCATGGCGCTTGGCCGCGTCCAGCAACTGGTGATAGGCCGGGTGAAACTCGACCGTGTCGATGCGGTGGCCGTAGCGGTCGTGCGTGCGCAGCCGCGGACGGTCGCGGTTGGCGTCGAAGCCAAGCCGATACAGCGCATCGCCGGCCAGCACGCCGTACTGCGCCAGCGTCGCCGCGAAGCCGTCCGCGCCCTCGCGTGCGCAGGCCTCACGCAGCGCCACGTCGTCGGCCCAAAGATCGCGCGGTTCGAACGGCGGCGGCTGATTGTCGACCGTATGCGTGGCGAACGCCGGCAGGTCCGTGTGCATGCATCTCCCTCCCAGAAGCGCTGCACGCATTGTGGCCGATCCGTCGCGTCGCCGCGAACGCGCGGGGCGGATTCTCATCTCCTGCACACCGGCTTGGACACAGTGGCGCCCATGCCGAATGCCGCTTCCCAGGACCTGGTGGTGCTGCGCCCGGAAGGGCTGTACTGCCCCGCCGGCGACTTCCATATCGATCCCTGGCGGCCGGTGCCGCGCGCGGTCATCACCCACGGCCACGGCGACCACGCGCGCTCGGGCATGGGCGAATACCACTGCACCGCCGCCGGCCTGCCGATCCTGCGCTGGCGGCTGGGCGAGCAGGCCTATCGCGCGTACGACTACGGCACCCGCTTCACGCTCGGCCGCGCGCAGGTGTCGCTGCATCCGGCCGGGCACGTGCTCGGCTCGGCGCAGGTACGCATCGAAGTGGATGGCGAGGTCTGGGTCGCCTCGGGCGACTACAAGCGCCAGCCGGATCCGACCTGCGCGCCGTTCGAGGTGGTGCGTTGCGACACCTTCATCACCGAGGCCACCTTCGCCCTGCCGGTGTACCGCTGGCCGGACACCAGCGCGGTGGCGCGCGAGATCGTCGCCTGGCGCCGCGAGTGCGGCGCGCGCGGCGAGGCCGCCGTGCTGTTCTGCTACGCATTGGGCAAGGCGCAGCGCGTGCTCGCCGAACTGCAGCCGTGGGACGATCAGCCGGCGCTGCTGCACGGCGCAGTGGCGGCCGGCGTGGCGGTGTATCGCGAGGCCGGCGTGGCGATGCTGGACACGCGCACCGTGTCCGAACTGGACAAGCGCGCCGACTACGCTGGGCAGCTGGTGCTGGCGCCACCCTCGGCCGCCGGCAGTCCGTGGCTGCGCCGCTTCCGCCATTCGCAACTCGGCTTCGCCTCGGGATGGATGCGGCTGCGCGGCAACCGCCGCCGGCGCAACTACGACCGCGGCTTCGTGGTCTCCGACCATGCCGACTGGCCCGACCTGCTGCGCACCATCGACGAGACCGGCGCGCGGCACGTGATTGCGACCCACGGCAACACCGACGCGATCATCCGCGCGCTCAACGAACGCGGTGTGGCCGCCGAGGCGTTCCGTACCGACTACGGTGGCGAGGAATGAAGCGCTTCGCCGCGCTGTACCGGCAACTGGACCAGAGCACCGCGACGCTGGACAAGCGCGCCGCGCTGGTGGCGTACTTCGAGCAGGCGCCGCCGGCCGACGCGGCCTGGGCGATCTGGTTGCTCAGCGGCGGCAAGCTGCGTCGTATCGCCAACACCCGCGAACTGCGCGAATGGATCGCGGAGGAAAGCGGCCTGCCCGGCTGGCTGGTGGACGACAGCTACGACCACGTCGGCGATCTGGCCGAAACCCTGACCCTGCTGCTGGACGATCCGGCGGAAACCCCGGACCCCGCCCCCCTGCGCGACTGGATCGAGGAACGCCTGCTGCCGGTGGCCGCACAGGACGACGCCGCGCGCCGCGCCGCGGTGGTGGCCGGCTGGCGCAGCCTGGCCTTCGACGAGCGCCTGCTGTTCAACAAGCTGCTGACCGGCGCGCTGCGCGTGGGCGTGTCGCAGCGGCTGGTGCAGCAGGCGCTGGCGGCGATGTCGGGAATCGACATCGCGCGCATCGCCCAGCGCATGCTCGGCGCCTGGTCGCCGACGCCGCAGGCACTGGAACAGTTGCTGTCCGACGAAGTGCTGCCCAGCGACCGCCAGCAGCCCTACCCGTTCTTCCTGGCCTCGCCGCTGGAAGCCGAGGCCGCCACGCTCGGCGCCATCGACGACTGGCTGCTGGAATGGAAGTGGGACGGCATCCGCCTGCAACTGATCCGCCGCGACGGCGAGATGGCGCTGTGGTCGCGTGGCGAGGAACGCCTGGACGGGCGCTTCCCGGAAATCGAAGCCGCCGCGGCGACGTTGCCGCGCGACGCGGTGATCGATGGCGAACTGCTGGTCTGGCGCGAAGGCGAGCCCGCACCGCTGCCGTTCACCGCGCTGCAGACCCGCATCCAGCGCCGCAAGCCCGGTGCAAAGACCCTGGCCGACACGCCGGCGCGGGTGCTCGCCTACGACCTGCTGGAACTGGACGGCCAGGACCTGCGCGAGCAGCCGCTGCAGCAGCGCCGCGCGCAACTGCAGGCGTTGCTGGAGGCGCACGCCGATCCGCGTCTGACGCTGTCGCCGCAGGTACAGGCCGCGACATGGGAGCAGGCGGCAACGCTGCGAGAGGATGCGCGCACGCGCGGCGTGGAAGGCTTGATGCTCAAGCGTGCGACATCGCCCTACCAGTCCGGCCGGCGCCGTGGCGACTGGTGGAAATGGAAGGTGGCGCCGCTGACCATCGACGCGGTGCTGCTGTACGCGCAGGCCGGGCATGGCCGGCGCAGCACGCTGTACACCGACTACACCTTCGGCCTGTGGGATGGCGAGCAACTGGTGCCGGTGGCCAAGGCCTACTCGGGCCTGGACGACAGCGAGATCCTGGCGCTGGACCGCTGGATCCGCGCGCACACCACCGAGCGCTTCGGCCCGGTGCGCGCGGTGACGCCGTACCAGGTGTTCGAGCTGGGTTTCGAGGCGGTGAATCGCAGCAGCCGGCACAAGTCCGGCATCGCCGTGCGCTTCCCGCGCATCCTGCGCTGGCGCCACGACAAGCCGTTCGCCGAGGCCGACCGCTTGACCACGCTGCAGGCGCTGGCGCGATGAGCGCAACCGCGGCGCGCCGGCGCCCGGCCGATGCGCCGCTGTACGCCTGGTTCGCGCAGCAGGGCTGGCAACCGCTGCCGTTCCAGCGCGCGCTGTGGCGGCAGTACCTGGACGGCGGCTCCGGGCTGCTGCACACGCCCACCGGCAGCGGCAAGACCCTGGCTGCGTTCGGCGGCCCGTTGTTGGAGGGTCTGCGTGCGCAGGCCGCGGCGCAGGCGGCCGCCGCCAAACAGACGCCCGCCCGCGGCAACGGCGCCAGCGCGACTGCCAAGACCGTCGCGCCGCCGCGCACGCGCCGGCAGGCGCAGCGCGACCTCAAGTTGCTGTGGATCACCCCGTTGCGCGCGCTCGCCGCCGACACCGTGCGCGCGCTGCGCGAACCGGCACAGGCGCTGGGCCTGGACTGGCAGATCGGCCTGCGCACCGGCGATGCCAGTGCGCGCGACAAGCGCCTGGCGCGCAGCGGCAAGCTCGACGTGCTGGTGACCACGCCCGAATCGCTGGCGCTGCTGCTGTCCTATCCCGACACCGCGCCGCAACTGGCGACGCTGCGCTGCGTGATCGTCGACGAGTGGCACGAACTGCTCGGCAACAAGCGCGGCGTGCTGTTGCAGCTGTGCCTGGCGCGGCTGCGCGGGTGGGCGCCGGCACTGCGCACCTGGGGCCTGTCGGCCACGCTCGGCAACCTCGACGAGGCGCGCGACGTGCTGCTGCCGCACCTGCCGCAGGCGCCGATCGTGGCCGGGGTCAAGCCGCGCACGCTGACCCTGGAGACGTTGGCACCCGCGGTGGGCGAGCGCTTCCCCTGGGCCGGGCACCTGGGCCTGGCGCAATTGCCGCGGGTGCTGGAAAAACTCTTCGCGGTGCGCACCAGCCTGCTGTTCACCAACACCCGCGCGCAGGCCGAGCTGTGGCATCAGGCGCTGACCTCGGTGTGGCCGGAGGAAGCGCACACGCTGGCCCTGCACCACGGCTCACTGGATCCCGCACTGCGCAGCGCTGCCGAGCAAGGCCTGCGCGACGGCAGCCTGCGCTGCGTGGTGGCGACCTCCAGCCTGGACCTGGGCGTGGATTTCCCCGCCGTCGATCAGGTGCTGCAGGTCGGCAGCCCCAAGGGCGTGGCGCGGCTGCTGCAGCGTGCCGGCCGTGCCAAACACCGCCCCGGCGAGGCCGGCCACGTGTTGTGCGTGCCCTCGCACGCGCTGGAACTGGTCGAATACGCCGCGGCGCGCCGCGCCATCGCCCATGGCCGCATCGAATCGCGGCCCTCGCCGCGGCTGTCGCTGGACGTGCTGGCGCAGCACTGCATCACCTGCGCGCTGGGCGGCGGCTTCGCTGCCGACGCGCTGTACGCCGAAGTGCGCGGCACCGCCGCCTTCGCCGCGCTGGACGCACCGACCTGGCAGGCGGTGCTGGAGTTCGTCGTGCAGGGCGGGCGCGCGCTGGCGCAGTATCCGGACTACCGCAAGGTGGTGCTGGACGAAGACGGCCTGTACCGCGTGCACGACCGTCGCATCGCCCTGCGTCATCGCCTGTCGATCGGCACCATCACCAGCGACGGCAGTGTCGCGGTGCGCTTCCTGCGCGGCGGCAGGCTCGGCGCGGTGGAGGAGCAGTTCGTCGGCCGTCTGCGCCGCGGCGATCGCTTCCAGTTCGCCGGGCGCCTGCTGGAACTGGTGCGACTGGAGGACATGACTGCCTACGTGCGCCTGGCCAAGGGCGGCGACGGCAGCGTGCCGAAGTGGATGGGCGGGCGCATGCCGCTGTCTTCGGAACTGGGCCGCGAGGTGGAAGCGGTGTTCGCCGATCCGCGCGGCGAGGCCGAACTGCGCGCACTGGCGCCGCTGCTCGGCCTGCAGCGCGCGCTGTCGGCTCTGCCGGCGCCGCAGCGGCTGCTGGCCGAGCGCGTGCGCGCCCGCGACGGCCAGCACCTGTTCGTGTATCCGTTCGCCGGCCGCCAGGTGCACGAAGGCCTGGCCGCGTTGCTGGCGCTGCGCTGGGGCCGGCGGCAGCGCAATACCTTCAGCTTCGCCGCCAACGACTACGGCTTCGTGCTGTCGCCGGCGGAGGACGCGCCGATCGATGCAGCGCTGCTGCGCGAACTGCTGAGTCCGGCGCAGTTGTTCGAGGATCTGCGAGAGAGCCTCAACCTCGGCGAACTGGCGCGCCGCCAGTTCCGCGAGATCGCCCGCGTCGCCGGCCTGTTGCCGCCCAGCCTGCCCGGCCGCCTGCCGCGCAGCCTGCGCCAGCTGCAGGCCTCCAGCGGCCTGCTGTACGACGTGCTGAGCCGCTTCGATCCCGAGCACCTGCTGCTGGCGCAGGCCGAGCGCGAGGTGTTGCAGGGCGAGATGGAACTGACCCGGCTCGCCGCCACCCTGGACGATTGCGCCGCGCGCGAGCTGGCGCTGCACAGTCCGCGCAGCCTCACGCCACTGGCGTTCCCGCTGTGGGCCGAGAGCATCCGCGGCCAGCTCAGCACCGAGGACTGGAAGGCGCGGGTGATGCGCGCGGCGGCGCAACTGGAGCAGCGCCATGCGCGCTGAACTGGACTGGCGGCTGGCCGGCGAACCGATGCGCCTGCTCGGCGACCGCGCGCTGTACTGGCCGGCGCGGCGGCGGCTGCTGATCGCCGACCTGCACCTGGGCAAGGCCGACGTCTTCCGCCGCGCCGGCATCGGCCTGCCGCGCGGCGGCACCGCGCTCGACCTGGCGCGGCTGTCGGCCCTGCTGCAGGCGCAGGACGCGGCGGAACTGTGGATCCTCGGCGACGTGCTGCACGGCGCCGCAGCCGATGCCGACTGGCAACGCCAGTGGCATGCCTGGCGCGCGCAGCATCCGCAACTGCGCGTGGCGGCGATCACCGGCAACCACGACCGCGCCCTCGCCGGCGCCGGGCTGGACATCGCGCCCCTTGGCATGCAGGTGGAAGACGGCCCGTTCGTGCTGCGCCACGATCCGGCCACCGATGCGCAGCGCCACGTGCTGTGCGGGCACCTGCACCCGCTGGTCAAGCTGCCGGGCCTTCGCCCGCGCTGGCCGGCGTTCTGGCTGCGCGACGGCATGACCGTGCTGCCGGCGTTCTCGCACTTCACCGCCGGCGTCGCCCCGGTGCTGGCGCCGGGCGAACGCCTGGTCGCCTGCGTCGAGGGTGCGGCCCTGGCGCTGCCGGTGGCGACGGCGTAGGTCGGGCGAGGTGGCGGCTGGTCGTGACTGCAACCGAAGTGGTCAGTGCGATGCCATGCTGTGGGAGGGACTTCAGGCCCGATGCGTCCGACTCAAAGGCGTCGGGGCTGAAGCCCCTCCCACAGTGCAGTCGCAATGCATTGCGCGAGTGTTTGGCGCCGTGCCGGAGGAAGCATCGGTGGAACGCCGGGCAGCCCATGACCGCGATCAAAGCAACAAGTGCACTGCCCTAATGTGGGAGGGACTGCAGTCCCGACGCGACCAACTGAAGGGTGTCGGGGCTTAAGCCCCTCCCACAGTGCAGTCGCAATGCATTGCGCGAGTGCTTGGCACCGTGCCGGAGGAAGCATCGGTGGAACGCCGGGCAGCCCATGACCGCGATCAAGGCAACAAGTGCACTGCCTTAGTGTGGGAGGGGCTGCAGTCCCGACGCGACCAACTGAAGGGTGTCGGGGCTTAAGCCCCTCCCACAGTGCAGTCGCAATGCATTGCGCGAGTGCTTGGCACCGTGCGGGAGGAAGCGTCGGCGTAACGCCGGGCAGCCCATGACCGCGATCAAAGCAACAAGTGCACTGCCCTAGTGTGGGAGGGACTTCAGTCCCGACGCGACCAACTGAAGGGTGCCGGGGCTGAAGCCCATCCCACACAAGATTGGCGAATCGCGGCACGACAATGTTGCAAGTGCAAACACAGAACATCGCCGTCGGACCGCGCTCGCCGCGTTGCGCTCTGCACGCGCCGTCGCCGCGACGAATCACCCAGGCGCGCGTCCACCTGCGTCCGCGATCTCGCCGCCTACGGCAGCGCCACGCGCCGCGCCACCGCGTCCTGCAACGCTTCGAGAAACTCTGGCGCCAGCGGCAGCTTGCCGAACCAGCCGTGCTGGGTGCCGCTGAGCACGCGCAGCATGTGTCCGCGGCCCCCCGGCATGCGCCCGGCCGGCAGCATGCCCACATCGCGCAGCCGCGCCATCAGGTCGCGCTCGGACTGGAACAGCGGGGTCAGCCAGCGGCTCCAGAACTGGTACACCGCCACGTGCGCCTGGCGCTGCGCCTGGTAGCGCGCCAATGCCGCGTCGATGTCCGGCGCGGTGCGCAGGCTCTCGCTCAATGCCCAGGCGTCCATCAGGGCCATGTTGACGCCCTGCCCCAGTTGCGGGCTCATCGCATGCGCCGCGTCGCCGGCCAAGACCAGGCGGCCGCGGTACCAGTGCCGCTGCACCGCATCGCGGTAGCTGGCCCGCGCCAGTTGCGCCGGTGCGTCGATCTGCGCCAGGCGTTCGCGCGCCTGCGGCCACAGCTGCGCGATCTCCTCCAGCCACGGCTGCACACCGCGCGCCTGCCAGGCATCGAACTCGGCGGTCGGCAGGCTCCAGAAGAAACTCACCCGCGGCTCGGCATCGCCTGGGCGGGTGCCCACCGGCAGCAGGCCGATCATCTTGCGCGCGGCCACGTAGCGCTGGCGCAGTTCGTCGGCGAAGGCCCAGTCGCCGCGCGGCAGCAGGCACCACAGCGCGCCCCACGGATACATCCGGTCCAGCCGCGTCGCCTGCACCTGCGCGCGCAGCGCCGAGGCCGAGCCGTCGCAGGCGATCACCAGGTCGAATGGCCCGTGCCAGCGGCCGTGCTGGTCCTGCACCCGGCGCAGCGTGTCGTCGATGGCGACGATGCGCGTATCGCGCTGCAGCGTGGCGTAGCCGTCCCAGGCCTGCGCCAGCAGCGCGAACAAGGCGCCGCGCTGCATGCCCAGCCCGAACAGGCGCGCCTCCAGGTCGCGGTAGCGCATGTCCATCACCGCGCGCCCGCACGGGGTCTCGCCGTACAGGCGGTGCACCGGCGCGCCGTAGGCCAGGGCCTGATCGAGCAGGCCGATCCGCCACAGCACCTGCAGGCCGGTCGGCTGCAGCAGGAAACCGGCGCCGACCGGCCCGGGCTCGGCGGCGCGCTCGAACACCTGCACGCGGTGCCCGTCGCGCGCCAGCAGCAGCGCCAGTGCCTGGCCTGCGGTGCCATACCCCACGATCCCGATCTGCAATCCTTGCGTCATTGCCTGCACCGCCTGCCGACGCCGACACCACGGCGTCTCCCATAAAAAACCCCGCCGAAGCGGGGTTCAAGGCACAACCGAGTCAACGCGCGCGCTTACTCGACCGGCGTGATATTCGAGGCTTGCGCGCCCTTCGGACCCTGGGTCACGTCGTAGCTGACACGCTGTCCTTCCTGCAGGCTGCGGAAGCCCTTGGAGTTGATCGCGGAGAAGTGCGCGAACACATCGGCGCTACCGTCTTCCGGAGAAATAAAACCAAATCCCTTGGCGTCGTTGAACCACTTGACGGTACCGTTCGGCATGGTGATGCGAGACCTTTTGCAGTGAATGGGTGGTGGTTGTGCGGCAGCCGCACCGGCGGAGTATGCAAAGCTTGCGCAACGAAGACAATCACCCGCGCGCCAGTTCCCCCACCAGCTCCGGCAGCCCGACCGAGGCCGCCTCGACATTGGCCAGCACCTCGGCCAGGGTGATTTCCTCGGCGTCGCCGCAGCCGGCCGCCCAGTTCGCCACGATCGCCAGGCAGGCGTAGTCCAGGCCCAGCTCGCGCGCCAACCCGGCTTCCGGCATGCCGGTCATGCCGACCAGGTCGCAACCGTCGCGGCGCAGCCGCGCGATCTCGGCGATGGTTTCCAGGCGCGGCCCCTGCGTGGCGGCGTAGCAGCCACCGTCCACAAGCGCGGTGCCGGTGACGCGCGCGGCGGCGAGGATCTTGCTGCGCAGCAGCGGCGAATACGGATGACCGAAATCCACATGCAGCACCTCGCTGCCCGGCTCTTCGCACAGGGTGGAGATGCGCCCCCAGGTGTAGTCGATGAGCTGATCCGGGCAGGCCAGCACGCGCGGGCCGAAGCGCTCGGTGATGCCGCCCACCGTGTTCAACGCGAGCACGCGCGTGGTGCCGATCTGCTGCAGCGCAGCAAGGTTGGCACGGTAGTTGATCTTGTGCGGCGGCAGCGAATGGCCTTCGCCGTGGCGGGCCAGGAAGGCGACGCGGTGGCCGAGCAGCGTGCCGACCCGCACCGGGCCGGAAGGCGCGCCGTAGCGCGTCTCGACCTCGTGGGTCTGCACGTCGTCCAACTGTGCGAGCTTGTAGACGCCGGTGCCGCCGATGACGGCCAGTGCGATGTTGTCCAATGCGGATCCTCGAACGAAAGGGAACGCCTGCGCCGGCGACGCGCGCCGGCAGCGGGAAACGGCAGCGACGCAGGCGAGGCTGGCTCGCCTGGCCGCTTACTCCTTCATCGCGTAGATCGCCGGCAGGTTGCGCAGCGCCTCGTTGACGTCCATGCCGAAGCCGAACACGTAGCGGTCAGGCACTTCGACGCCGACGTAGTCGGCGCTGACCCCGGGCACGCAGCGGTCGTGGCGCTTGACCGTCAGCGCGGCGATGCGCACGTCGGTGGCGCCCTGCTCCAGGCACCACTCGCGCACTGCCTTCAGGGTCAGGCCTTCGTCGAGGATGTCGTCGAGCAACAGCACGCGGCGGCCGTACAGCGCGGTGGCCGGGCGGTGCTTCCATACCAGTTCGCCGCCGACGGTCTCGCCGCGGTAGCGGGTGGCGTGCAGGTAGTCCAGTTGCAGGTCCTGGCCGCGGCTGCCCAGTTCCAGCGCCAGCTGGCCGGCGAACGGCAGCGCGCCGTGCATGATGGTCAGGTAGACCGGGGTTTCGCCGCGGTAGTCGGCGGCGATGGCGTCGGCCATCTGGGCGATGGCCTGGTCGATGCGGGTGCGATCGACCAGCAGGTCGGCCTGGGCCAGGGCCTGGGCGATGGTGAGAGTGGACATCAGGCGGTTTTTCCGAAGGTGGAGAGCAGATGGGATTGGGTGTGGCCATAGCGGGCATCGGCCAGCAGGCCGTCCCAGCCAAGGCCGCCGCGGCCGATCAGGCCGAGCAGCGCGGCGGTGTTGAGCGGGCGATCGCGCACGGCCTGCAGCGAGTCTTCGACCAGTTCCGGGTGGCAGACCAGCACCACGTCGCAGCCGGCGTCCAGGTGCGCAGTGACCCGCGCGGCGACGCCGCCGGCGGCGAACGAGGCGGCCATGCCGATGTCGTCGGAGAACACCACGCCACGGAAGCCCAGCTCCTGGCGCAGGATCTGCTGGATCCAGCGCGGCGAGTAGCCGGCCGGTTCCGGCGCCACCTGCGGGTAGACCACGTGCGCCATCATCACCGCATCGGCGCCGGCGGCGATGCCGGCGGCGAACGGCACCAGGTCTTCCTGGCGCAGGGTGTCCAGCGAACGCGGGTCCTCGGCGTCGTCGACGTGGGTGTCCTCGAGCACGGTGCCATGGCCGGGGAAATGCTTGAGGGTGGCGCCCATGCCGACGCTGTGCATGCCGCGCACATAGGCCGCGGCGAAGGCCGCGACCACCTGCGGATCGTCGCTGAAGGCGCGGTCGCCGATGGCGCGGTTGCCGCGGGCCAGGTCCAGCACCGGGGCGAAGCTGAGGTCGATGCCGCTGGCGCGAATCTCGCTGGCCATCAGCCAGGCGTGCTGCTCGGCCATCTCCAGCGCAGCGGCCGGATCGCGCGCGTACAGCGCGCCGAAATCCTGCAGCGGCGGCAATGCGCTGTAGCCCTCGCGGAAGCGCTGCACGCGCCCGCCTTCCTGGTCCACGCAGAGCAGCAGCGGCCGCGGCGTGGCGGCGCGGATCGCCGCGCTCAACTCGGTCACCTGCGCGCGCGAGGCGAAATTGCGTTTGAACAGGACCACGCCGGCCACCGCATCGTGCTGCAGCCAGTCGCGCTCCTGCGCGGTGAGTTCGGTACCGGCAACGCCGATCGCGAGCATGCGGGGGATTCCTCCTGCCGGCGCGGTTCAGGCGCCTGTGGGTCGGCATTGTCGCAGATGCCGGCGTCGGCGGCAGGTCGCGCCGCTGCCAGCTGACACGTCTCGGTAATGAACGCGTCCGAGTTGAGGCGCGCGCAAGGCGGCCTTGCGGCCCGTTGCCTGGCTGCCGTGGCTGGCGCGCGCGGGATGCGGGACACGTCCACGGCGAACCGGCATGGGCATCAGCAGGACGCCTGCGCATCACCGCGGGAAGCCCCTCGCCTCCTGCGACGCTGTCTGGCGCGCCGCACGCGGCGCGGGAAGCCCAACGTACAGCGCGCGACGTCCTAGACCGCGCAGCCGTCCGGACCGCAATCGCGGCCCGCCTGGGCGTCGGCCAGCAAACCGCGCACGGTGGCGGCGAACACCTCCGGCGGCTGCGCGCCCTGCAGCGCCTGACGGCCATCGATGACGTAGGTGGGCACCGCGCGGATGCCCATGGCCTGCGCCTGCTGCAGTTCCGCCTCGATCTCGTCCAGTCCCTCGTCGCCGGCCAGCAGCGCCTGCACCCGCGCCGCCGACAACCCACCGGCGGCGCGGGTGCAGGCG